>NZ_SMKP01000029.1:0-69250 GCF_004349015.1 Nonomuraea diastatica | reverse complement strand
GGCCGGGGGTGAGGTGATGAGGTGCCGGGGAACGAGCGTGTCGTCCGTGTAGGCGGCCACCAGGCCCGGCTGCCCGCCCATCGACCCGTACGCCCACGCCTGGTCGCGGGAGATCGCCCCCAGCGCGGTGACCTGCGCTCCGGGCAGTGGGAACGAGCGCCGGCGCCTGCCGTCCCACCGCTGTAGTCCCGCGAAGCGGGTCTCCGTCACGCCGGCGGACACCCGTTGTGTGGAGTGGGCCACCCACACGGCACCGTCCCGGCCCACTGCGAGATCGTCCAGCGCGCCGGGGTGCTCGTCGCGCCAGAGCACCCGCCAGGCGCTCGCTGCGGCGGGCTCGGGTCTGAGGTCGTCGGCCGAGGGTGGAGGCTGGGGGCAGCGGGCCGGGACCGCGGGGATCGGCGGCAGCGGCGCGCCGGGGCGCGGCCGAGGGGTGATCGCGCCTCCAGAGGAAGGACCGGCCGTGCCGGGCGGCGCGGTGGGGGCGGGCCCCGCGCAAGCGCAACCGGCGAGCAGCACGGCCAGCCCGATCACCGGCATCGGCCGGGATGCGCGGTTCCCGATCACCGGGAGACGCGCATCCCGGCCGGTCGCCGCGAGCCGTGCGGATCGTCGCACTCGACCACCCCCTCAGCGAGACCCACTGACGAACCGAAGAATAGGCCCGACGCACCACCCGACGCGCCCGGTGGATCGATCAGGCCTTGAACGGCCTCGCGTACCGGGAAACGAGCCCGATCCGTACGCACGATTGGGTCTTGCTGCGGCCGTGGTTCGGGATCACTGTGAACGCAGGAGGCAGTGAGATGTCGCACCCACTCGGAGTCAGCCGTCCGGATCTCGAAGTCACCGACCTGCCCACGCCTGAGGAGGTCTTCAGGGTCTCCAAGATCGGCCCAAGGGAACTCTTCAAGTACGCCGTCGGCCCGAGCCTGATCGCTCTCGGCATCTCGATCGGCAGCGGCGAGTGGCTGCTCGGGCCCCTGAGTGTGGGCCAGTACGGCTTCATCGGCGTCGGCTGGGTGATCCTGGTCTCGGCGCTGCTGCAGACGTTCTACAACGTCGAATGCTCCCGCTACATCCTCGCGACGGGTGAGACGCCGGTCGTCGGCTGGGGGCGGGTGCCGCCGGGCTGGCCGCTCTGGGTGCCGCTCTCGGTCGTGATCGTGATCTTCGCGTTCATCGCGGGCGGCTGGGCCTCGTCGGCGGGGAACGGCGTCTACGCGCTGATCCACGGCGCGCCGCCCGCCGCCTCGGACCTGGAGCCGCGCTGGTGGGCCGTCGCCCTGCTGGTGCTGGTGTTCGTCATAACCGCGCTGGCGCGCCGGATCAGCCGCGTGCTGGAGCTGGCGAACTGGGTGCTGGTCGGCTCCGTCCTGCTCGCCCTGCTGGCCGTGGACCTGCTCGTGGTGCCGTTCAGCCAGTGGTGGGAGGGCATTCTCGGCTTCATCACCCCGGCCGCGCCACCCGAGGGGATCACCGCCACGCAGCTCGGCGGCCTGGCGGGGTTCACCGCGCTGGCCTCGGGGCTCAACTGGTACGTCATGGGCCACTACCGTGACAAGGGCTACGGCATGGGCTACCGCGTCGGCTTCATCTCCGGCCTGCGCGGCGAGCGGCGCGAGATCATGGCCAGCGGTGTCACGTTCCCCGACGACGCTCGTAACCGGGGGCTGTGGCGCAGGTGGTACCGCCTGCTGATGGTCGACATGTGGGGCGTGTTCTTCGTCGGCGCCATCCTCGGCATGCTGCTGCCCACGATCCTCATGTCGCACGCCGTCACGCTGTCGGGCGAGAAACCGACGCGGGAGAACGTCCCGACGTTCGTGGCCTCCGCGCTGGGCGCGGAGTACGGGCAGGCGGTCTTCTTCATCGGGCTCCTGCTGGGCGTGCTGGTGCTGTTCTCGACGCAGCTCGGGATCTTCGAGGCGATGGTCCGGGTGACGACGGACGCGGCCAACGCCACGAGCCCGCGCCTGCGCGCCCTCATCCAGGGCGACCCGCGGCGCTTCTACTACCCGTTCATGATCGTGCTGCTGATCGTCATCTCGATCATCATCTTCCAGTCGCTGCCGGTGGCCCTGGTGGAGTGGTCGGCCAACATGTCGAACCTGGGCGCGCTGCTCTATCCGTTCCTGCTGATGTATCTGAACAGCAAGCTCCCGCGCCCGGCCCGCCCGCGGCCGTGGCACTACGTCATCCTCGTGCTGAACTTCCTGTTCTTCGGGTTCTTCTTCGTCAACTTCATCGCCGACTTCGTCGGGGATCCGCTGGTGACGTTCTGAACCCTTCCGGAACGCCACACTTCTACGTTCGCCGAAATGATCGGGTTCCTTCCGGGCCGCTGCTAGCTTGACGCTCACTTGTCAGCGCATCGAAGGGAACCCTTTCATGGCCTTGTCGTTCGGCCGCCTGACTCGTCCCGCCGGCCTCGGGCTGGCGGTGACGCTCGGCGCCACGCTCTCCCTCGGCGTCGCCACGCCGTCCTCCGCCACCGCGGGCACGTCCGCCACGAGCGCCGCCGGGAAGCGCGCGAAGCTCTACGAGCTGGTGACGAAGGACGGCGGGTTCTTCTACACGTCGAGCGCGTCGGAGAGGGACGCCGCGGTCGGCAAGCACGGCTGGAAGGTCACGCGGACACCGCTCTACTACCTCTCGCGGGCCCCGTTCCGCGGTGGCAAGCCGCTCTACCGGCTGCGCTGGACGAAGAAGGCGTCGTACATCGTCACGGCCTCCGTGGCCGAGCGGGAGCGCCTGGTGACCTCGGGCAGGTTCCGTTACGACGGCGTGCTGGGCTACGCGCCCGCCTCGGCCGGGGCGGGTGGCGAGGTGAAGGTGTTCCGCCTCACCGGCGAGAACAGATGGCGCCTCGCGATCGCGTCCCACACCCGCAAGATCCTGGCGAACGAGCCGGGCTGGAAGCTCGACGGCCCGCTCCTTTACCAGTTCCGCCAGGCGGGCTGACGCACGCGTGCGAAAGGGCGCGCCGGGCTCCGGCGCGCCCTCTCCTCAGCGGCGGAACATCTCCAGCAGTTCCTCGGCGCGCGGGGTGCGGGCGATCCACACCTCGCGGCCGCGCCGCTCCCTGCTGATGAGCTGGGCGGCGATGAGCCGGTCGCAGTGGTACGTGATGCTGCTGGGCGCCACCTGCATGTCGCCGGCCAGCATGCTCATGGTCATGGGCTGTCCGATCGCGCCGAGCAGGTCCGCGCGGACCGGCCCCATCAGCGCCGACAACTCGCCGTGCGCCGTTCCCGCGGGCCGGTGCCAGAGCTGGTCGGCTCCGGGCACCGGGTAGGCGATCCACACCGCGTCCTCGTTGTCCAGGCTGACGATGACCGCGTCCTTGCCGGCCAGCATGGGCACCAGGACGATCTTCCTGTCGCCCAGCTCGTACGTGCTGGACTCGACGTCGGCGATCATCAGCCCGCACTCGCCGTACGTGATGCGGTGGTTGAGCGCACCGAGCAGCAGTTCCGGGCCGCCGCGGACGGTGGCGACGCCGACCCGCCGGATCTCCCTGTCCAGCAGGGGGCGGGCGCGGCGCCACAGCGGTTCCGTGGTGTCCCACACGTCGGCGAGTGCGCCGGCGTAGCCGTGCAGCCAGCGGTCCGGCCGCTCGGCCGCGGGACGCCAGTGCGCCGGCAGCGGCCTGTCGCCGAACGCCTGCTCCAGGTCCTTGATCAGGGCGTCGCGTGGGAGGTCCCGCAGGGTGTCGATCTGGTCCTGCACCGAGACGTCCCCGCTGGTGGGCGTGCGGGGCACGAGGCTGTCGGGGACCACCGAGTAGCCGGGGGCGGCGAGCGGCCGCACGGCCTGGTGCCCCTGCGGCCGGACGCTCGAGCCGATCTCCTTGCGCCAGAGCTCCGGCAGGCCGCGGCGGCGTCCGGCGAGCGCGTCGGAGATCATCGCCAGGGCGGTGAGGTGCGGTGAGATCGAGATGGACAGCTGGGGCGTGGAGGTCATGCGCAGTTCGCTCCACACAGCGGTGCTGGTTACGTCGGACTCCTTGAAGTCGGGGAACTCGATCAGGTGCGCATCAACCTATTCCTGTCGCTTTCTCCTGACTTACAGTCCGGTTACACGTTGATGCGGCAGGTCAGCGCACGCTCAGGTCACGTGGCCGCGTGCTCGGCTTCCTGGACGGGAGCGGTCGAGCCGATCGGCGGGACCCGGCGCAGCGACGTGACCGCGAGCACCGCGGCCGCCAGCATGATCACGGCACTCGCGGCCCCGGCGGCGGCCAGCCCGTCGGAGAACGCGCTCCTGGCCGTCGCGAGCAGCTCGGCGGCGACGCCCGCGGGCTGGCCCGCGGCGGCTCCGACGGCCCCGCCGAGGGTGTCGCGCGCCGCGTCCGCGGCCACGTCCGGCGTCCCTTCCGGTACGGACAGGCTCGCCCGGTAGACGACCGTGGCGAGGCTGCCGAGCACGGCGAGCCCGAGCGCGGCGGAGAACTCCTGCCCCGTCTCGGACAGCGCCGAGGCCGAACCGGACCGCTCCGGCGGGGCGGCGCCGACCACCATGTCGATGCCGAGCACCATCAGCGGGGAGCTGCCGGCGAAGAACATCGACTGCCCGATCACCACGTACGCCAGCCCGCTGGAGCTCCCCGCCTGGGTGAACAGCAGCATGCCGAGCACGCCGACCACCAGCCCGCCCGCGATGACGTGGGCCGGGCGGAACCGGCGGGCCAGCACCGGGGTGACGGCGAAGCCGACGATCAACGCGGCGCTCATCGGCAGCATCCAGAGCCCGGCCTCGAGCGGGGACAACTCCTCGACGAGCTGCAGGTACTGGCCGGCGAGCAGGCCCAGCCCGGGGCCGATCATGGTGACCAGCATGAGCGTGCCGAGGGAGGCGCTGAACTTGCGGTCGCCGAACAACGTGAGATCGAGGAGCGGATCGGCGAGCAGCCGCTGGCGCCGGATGAACACGGCGCCCAGGGCCAGCCCCGCCGCGATGCCGGCCACCGGGCCCCAGCCGAACCCGCCGGCGGCGAGCTCCTTCACGCCGTAGATCGCGGGCAGCACCGCGGCCATCGAGAGCGCCACGCTCACCAGGTCGAGGCGGCCCGAGCCTGGGTTGCGGTATTCCGGCAGCAGGAGCGGCCCGGCCACCAGCAACACCACCATGACGGGCACGTTCACCAGGAAGACCGACCCCCACCAGAAGTGTTCCAGCAGCACGCCGCCGACCAACGGCCCGATCACCATGCCACCGATGAACCCGGTCATCCACAGGCTGATGGCGCGGGTGCGCTGCCCGGGGTCCCGGAACATGTTGCTGATCAACGACAGCGTGGACGGCATCAGCGTGGCGCCGGCGACGCCGAGCAGGCCCCTGGCCACGATCAGCAACTCCGCCGTCGGCGCGTACGCCGCGAGCGCCGAGGCACCCGCGAACGCGGCGCCGCCGATCAGCAGGATCTTCCTGCGCCCGACGCGGTCGCCGAGCGTGCCCATCGTGATGAGGAAGCCCGCGATGAGGAACCCGTAGATGTCGGAGATCCACAACAACTCCGAGCCGGTCGGCCGCAGATCCTCGGTCAGGGCCGGCACGGCCAGGTGCAGGACGGATATGTCGATCGACAGCAGCAGGGTGGGGAGGATGAGCACGGACAAACCGGTCCATTCCCGCCAGCCCGCCTGTGCGGGAGCAATCTCATTCATATCGGCCACGGTAGGACCTCAAGTCGAGTTGAGGTCAATTCTGCACACGGTTATAACCTGTGACGCTTCTCTCCCTCTATAACCACACATGTCACGCCACAAGATGATGAAGTGGGCAAGTATCACTAAGGCGGGGCGCGTGCGGTGGTTATAACGGGCCCACGGAACGA
The DNA here is from genome assembly GCF_004349015.1 of Nonomuraea diastatica. Taxonomy (NCBI): domain Bacteria; kingdom Bacillati; phylum Actinomycetota; class Actinomycetes; order Streptosporangiales; family Streptosporangiaceae; genus Nonomuraea; species Nonomuraea diastatica. The sequence goes on along the minus strand of NZ_SMKP01000029.1, from coordinate 63,411 downwards.
GGCAGGACGGCGATGCGCGAACCGGCGGCCGAGCACGGGCATCCACGGCACGCGATCGCCGTGCTGCTGGCGCATGCCGTGGCCACCCAGGTCATCACGTTCGTGCTCCGCCCGACCATGGCCTACCGGGCGATCGACCTGGGCGTGCCCGCCGCGTGGCTGGGGCTGCTCGGCGCCAGCTTCGCGATCGCGCCGCTGCTGCTGGCCCTGCCCGCCGGGCACATCACCGACCGCTACGGCGAGCGGCGCGTGGCCGTGACGGGGTCACTGCTGCTGACGGCGTCCAGCGCGGCGTTCCTGGCGCTCGGCCACACCGTCCCCGGGCTCGTCACGGCCGGGATCCTGCTCGGCACCGGCCATCTGGGCTGCGTCATCGCGCAGCAGGCGCTGGTGGCCAACACCACCAGGCACGGCGGCCACGACGCCGCGTTCGGCCGCTACACGTTCGCCGCCTCGCTCGGGCAGGCGGCAGGGCCCGTGCTGATCGCCGTGTTCGGCGGGGAGCAGGCCATCCCGGACACCGGCCGCATCTTCTGTGGTCGTGCGGCCTGTCCGCCGTGCTCGTCGCCCTGTCGGCGGCGCTCGCGCGCAGCCCTCGCCCCGAGGCCGGCGAGCAGGACGCGGGCGGCGATGTGCGCTCCCTGCTGCGCCGTCCCGGGCTCGCGCACGCGCTGGTGACGAGCTGCGTGGTGCTGGCGGCCGTCGACATCACGCTCGTCTACCTGCCGGCGCTGGGCACCGAGCACGGACTGACCGCGGGGACGATCGGGCTGCTGCTGACCGTGCGCGGCCTGGCGTCCATGGCCTCGCGCTTCTTCCTCGGCAGCCTCTCGCGCGCCGTCGGCAGGCGGCGGCTCCTGGTCGGCAGCACCGTGGGGGCGGCCGTCGCCATGCTGCTCACCCCCCTGCCGATGCCGCTGTGGTTGCTCGTGCCGGTGCTGGTCGTCCTGGGGTTCGGGCTCGGCGTGGGGCAGCCGCTGACCATGTCGTGGCTGGCCGAGTCGGCGCCGCCAGGGCTGCGCGGCCGCGCCATGTCGCTCCGCCTGGTCGGCAACCGCACCGGCCAGCTCCTGCTGCCCGGCGCCGCCGGCCTCGTGGCGGCCGGCGCGGGAGCCGGGGGTGTGCTCCTGCTCACCGCGCTCGGCCTTGGCTGGGCCGGCGTCGCCGCCCGCCGCCTGCCCGTCGACCCCTGACCGGACAGGCCGCGGCGCGCGTTCAGCGGCGGGTCACCAGTCGCCGCCCTCCTCCTCGTCGCCCTCGAAGAACTCCTCGACGACCTCTTCCACGACCTCGCCCGCCACGAGACCGCCGACCACGCCCGCCGCGCCGGCCGCGGCGACCATGCCCAGGCCGGGCCCGCCGTGGTGCCCCTCGTGGTGACCGTAGTGCTCGTGATGACCGTGGTGACCGCCGTGCCCGGCGTACTGGGACAGGCTGTCGAGCCAGCGGCCCAGCTCGCCCGCCCAGTCGGTGACGAGGGCGTCGTCGTGGCTGACGTGGAAACGGCCGATGGCGTCGCCGGAGGAGTAGCGGCCGGCGCGCTTGTCGGCCTCCAGCACGACCTGCAACCCCGCAGCGTCGGCCACGAAGGTCACCTCGACCTCGCCGACCAGCCCCGAGTAAGGTCCGGACGGGTAGAACTCGATCTCCTGGTAGAACGGCAGCTCCTGCCGCACCCCGTGGAGCTGCCCCGCCTCCAGGTCGGCCGCCTTGAAGCCGAAGCCGAGCTGCAGGAACGCCTCCAGGATGCGCAGCTGCGAGGGCAGCGGCTCGACCGCCACCATGTCGAGGTCGCCCTTGTCGACGGCCTTGGCGATGGCCAGCTCGGTCCGCACCCCCACGGCCATGCCGGTCAGCGGCTGCCCGCCGATCTCGCTGATCGGCGTCTCCCACGGGACGGGGAACCGGAAACCGATGACCCGTTGCTCGCCCTTGGCCAGCGTGAAGGGACCGGAGACCTCGGTGCGGGAGAACTCGCCGAGCCCTGCCTGCTCGCCGTCGCCGTGCTCCATCTCGACCCGGGCCACCAGCCCGAGCGTGATGTGCTCGATCTCGGCGTCGAAGTCTCCGCCTTTGAGCCGTACTTCCCCTTCCAGCGTGCCGCCCGGCCGGGTCCGGGGGGCGGACAGGACGGTGTCCACCGAGGGCGCGCCGACGCCGAAAGCACCCAGCATCCGTTTGAAGACCACGACTCTGTTCTCCCTGTTGCAAGATCGGTTGTGTGCCGCTGACCCAACGATCTGCACCCGCCCGGAGTTCCGCCGGCCGAGCAGGTGCTGGAAGCGTCCCTCATGTTCCGTGTGCCAAGGACGCGGCCCGCTCGCGGAACCGCATCACGCTGCCTCCCGCCTGACGCCGTCCCGCGCGGGCCGCAAGCGACATGCACTGCGCCATGCTTGTATATGGCCGATCATTGATGTTTCATTTTTCGTTGACCGGGATCGGCGGGCTAACAGTGGGCCAAGCGAGACACGCACATGGCGATGCGAGGGGGCAGATGAGATCCCTGCGGGCGCTGCGGTGGCTGCCCTTCGCCGTCATGTTCTGCGTCGCCGTCCTCGACGTGCTGGCGGGCCCGACACTCATCTTCCTGCCGCTGCTCACACTGGGTCCGGCCTTCGCCTCGCTGTCGGGCGGGGTGCGGCGGACCTCCGCGGTGGGCGCGGTGGCGCTGGCCATCTGCCTGTTCCTGGCGTCCTACAACGACCTGGTGCTCCACTGGCAGAACAACCTCACGGTCGTCAGCATCGCCGGCGTGACCGCGGCCAGCATGCTGGCCGCCCGCCTGCGGCTGGAGCGCGAGCGCGAGCTGGCCAGCGTCCGGCAGGTCGCCGAGGTCGCCCAGCGGGTGCTGCTGCGGCCGGTGCCGCGGCGGGCGGGAGACCTGCGGGTGGCGCTCTCCTACACCTCGGCGGCGGCCGAGGCCCAGATCGGCGGCGACCTGTACGAGGTCGTCACGACGCCGCACGGCGTTCGCCTGCTGATCGGCGACGTCCAGGGCAAGGGCCTGGCCGCGGTCGAGACGGCCGCCTGGGTGCTCGGCGCCTTCCGCGAGGCCGCCTACGACGAGGCCGAGCTGACCGACATCGGCGAGCGGCTGGAGGTCAGCCTGACCCGGCACCTGGACGACGAGCAGTTCGTCACGGCGACCGTCGCCGAGGTGCACGCGGGCGAGATGACGCTGGTGCACTTCGGCCATCCACCGCCGCTGCTGATCAGGCCCGACGGCACGTGCGCCACGATGGAGCCGCCCGAGCAGGGGCTGCCGCTCGGCCTCGGCGCCCTCGACGCCGCGGCGGCCAAGCCCCACCGCATCCCGTTCGGCGAGGGCGACCGCATCCTGTTCGTCACCGACGGCGTCATCGAGGCCAGGAACGCGGCGGGCGAGTTCTACCCGCTCACCGACCGCGCCACTCTCCTGACGCTCCCCGACCCGCAGACCGCGCTGGACACGCTGCGGGCCGACCTCGTGGAGCACGCGGGCGGGCCGCTGCTCGACGACGCCGCGATGTTGCTGCTGCACCGCCGCGGCTCGTGAGACCCGCGTCGCCGAAAGACGCCGAACGATAACGATTGACTGTGAACCAGCCGCTCGGCGCGTCCAGCCTCCTCAGCCCGTGGAACGCTACTGGCGTCATGTCGACGGGAGGATCGGTGAGGGTCGGGTGACTTCGGGTAACCGGGATGGATGAGCCGGCAGCTCGGGCGGGCGGCCGCCTCGGCGGCGGCCATGGCGGTGACGCTGGCCGTCACGAGCTGCTCGTTGCTGGACCAGTCCGCGCAGCAGCGGCCTCCCGCCGTGCAGAAGACCACCGCCGCGCCCCAGGCGTCGCCGAGCGAGGCCGGCGTGGCCGGGAAGCCGCCGCAGGTGGAGGACGGCTGGCCTCGCTGGGGGTTCACGCACACCGGCGTCAGCGCCAACAACATCACCCAGGAGTTCGAGCAGCGGGTGTCCGGCCGGTTCGCCAAGACCCCAATGCTGCAGAACCAGCACATCATGGGCTTCGGGGCCTTCAACCCCGAGCCGCGCCCCGGGCAGTACGTCTGGGAAGACCTCGACAGCCGGATGAACCTCATGAGGCAGTCGGGCGCCACGCCGGTCATCACGCTCTGCTGCGCCCCCGACTGGATGAAGGGTGGTCCCGAGGGCCCGACGTCGGAGGAGGGCTGGGCCGAGCACCTGGAGGACGCCCCCTACCCCGAACACTTCGACGACTTCGCCAAGCTGTCAGCGGCCGTCGCCACGCGGTACAAAGACGTCAAATACTTCATGGTGTGGAACGAGTTCAAGGGTTTCTGGAAGGACCACTCCAAGCCCGCCGACTACAAGGGATACACCGAGCTGTACAACAAGGTGTACGACGCGGTGAAGGCGGCGCGGCCCGACGCCCGGATCGGCGGCCCTTACCTCGGCTTCGACAGCAACAAGGGCGGCGACACCGAGCTGCGCGGCGAGTGGGGCGTCGTCAACCAGCACGTCCTCGACGCCTTCACCTACTGGTTCGAGCACAAGAAGGGCGCCGACTTCGTCGTGGTCGACGGCGCGTCGGTGACCGACGCCCACGAGCTGCTGCCTGACGAGTTCGGGGCGCTGAGCAAGTTCAGCGCGGTCACCCAGTGGTTGCGCGACAAGACCGGCGACCTGCCGGTGTGGTGGTCGGAGTGGTATTTCGTGCCGGAGGACGGCACCACGTGGCGCGAGCGCAAGCGGCTCGCCGTACAGGCCGCCTCGATGATCGAGTTCGCGCGGAGCGGCGTCACCACGGCACTCTACTGGAACCCGCAGGCCAAGGAGGGCCGCTGCCCGGCCTGCCTGTGGGAGCCGCGCACGGGCGCCGAGCAGCCCACGGCCAGGCTGGTGGCCGGCTTCACGAAGTGGTTCCCCGCCGGGGCCGAGCTGGAGGCGGTCACCTCGTCCGATGCCAAGGTCAGGGTGCTGGCCCAGCCGGAGCAGCTGCTGCTGGTCAACACCTCCGACGGTCAGGTGACAACGACCGTCGACGGCACGCAGTTCACGCTCAAGTCGTATGAGATCAAGTGGAGCGGCCGCTAGCGGCCGGTGCGGCGTCTGCCATTTTCCTGGCCGAACCGATCAGTTCGATGAGGGTGGCCCGATGCGCGGCCGCGCGGTCACCGGGCGGTCACCGGTTTCCTCGGCCGTCGCCTGGTGGATTGAAACGTGTCAATACCCAGGAACGGCCTCTTGACCATCTGCTGCCGCCACAATACCGTCCCGGTGAGGCCGATCCAGGTAAAACGTTTTGCGCGGTGAAGCCGCATCGGAGGGCAGCACCATGGCCAGCACCAGGCAGGTACGCGTAGGGCTCGTGGCCGGAGGGCTGGGAGCGTACTGGCCCCAGTTCCCCGACCTCCTCCCCCAGCTCCAGCGCTCGGCGGCACGGGTCTCGGAGCGCATGCGGGAGCTGGACGCGGAGATCGTCGACGTCGGGTTCATCTCCGACGCGCAGGAGGGAGCGGTCGCGGCCGAGAAGCTGCGGGCCGCGGACTGCGACCTCATCGTCGGCTTCCTGACCACGTACATGACGGCCACGATGCTGGTGCCGATCGCGCAGCGCAGCGGCGCTCCCGTGCTGCTGATCAACCTGCAGCCGACCGAGTCGATGGACCACGCGACCTTCGACACCGGCCAGTGGCTGGCCTACTGCGGCGCCTGCCCGCTGCCCGAGATGGCCAACGCCTTCCAGCGGTGCGGCATCCCGTTCCGCTCGGTGTCCGGCTACCTGGAGGACGAGCGGGCCTGGAAGCGCATCGGCGGCTGGGTGCGGGCCGCCGCCGCCAGGGCCGCGCTGCGGCACGGGCGGCACGGCCTGATGGGTCACCTGTATCCCGGCATGCTGGACGTGTCCACCGACCTGACGCTGGTGAGCGCGAACTTCGGCGGGCACGTCGAGGTGCTCGAGTTCGACGACCTGCGGGTGCGCGTGGAGAAGGTCACCGACGCCGAGGCCGCGGCCAAGCGCGCCGAGACCGAGAAGATCTTCGACTTCGCCGACTCCGTCAACGAGACCGACCTCGACTGGGCCTGCCGCGTCTCGGTCGGCCTCGACCGGCTCGTGGCCGACTTCGAGCTGGACAGCCTGGCCTACTACCACCGCGGTCTGGACGGCGAGACGCACGAGCGCCTCGGCGCCGGCATGATCCTCGGCGCCTCCCTGCTCACCGCCCGCGGCATCCCCGCCGCCGGCGAGTACGAACTGCGCACCAGCCTGGCCATGCTCGTCATGGACCGGCTCGGCGCGGGCGGCTCCTTCACCGAGTTCCAGGCGCTCGACTTCCACCGCGGTCACGTCGAGATGGGCCACGACGGGCCCGCCCACCTCGCCATCAGCGCCAGGAAGCCGCTGCTGCGCGGCCTCGGCGTCTACCACGGCAAGCGCGGCTGGGGCGTCTCGGTCGAGTTCGACGTCAAGCACGGACCGGTCACCGCGTTCGGGATCATCCAGCGCCGCGACGGGCGCTTCGCCTTCCTCGCGTCCGAGGGCGAGACAGTCGACGGGCCCCACCTGCAGATCGGCAACACCACCTCCCGCGTCGACTTCGGCCGCGACCCCGGCGAGTGGACCGACGAGTGGAGCGCCACCGGCATGTCACACCACTGGGCCCTCGGCACCGGCCACCGCGCCGGCGAGCTCAGATCCCTGGCTCATCTCCTCGACCTCGAGTTCGTCCAGATCTAGGCGGTGAGGAGCCCGGCGGGCACCGCGTCGGCCAGCGCCCGGTGGCCCGCGGGGTTGAGGTGCAGGCGGTCGCCCAGGTCGAGCTCGGCCAGGAGCCGCCGGGGCGCGGCCGGGTCGCGGGCCGCCCGGTCGAAGTCGATCACGGCGTCGAACCTCCCGCCGGTCCGGATCCAGTCGTTGACCGTCTGCCTGGCCCCCTCGCGGTGGCCTGGGGCGTCGTCGTACGGGATGTTGCCCCCGAAGGGCGTGAGCGTGCCACCGTACACGCGGATGTCGTGCGCGTGCGCCCGAACGACGATCTGCTCGTAGGCGGCGATCAGGTCCTCGGCGACCCGCTTCTGCGCCGGGCGGGTGGCCGGCGCGGTGCCGATGTCGTTGACGCCCGCCAGCACGATCAACCACCGTACGCCGCTCTGGGCGAGCACGTCGCGGCCCGTCGGCCAGGTGGAGGGTCACGGTGAGGACCGAGCCGGGCGCCGGCGCGAGGTCCAGCGGGTCGGACACCACCTGCGCCCCGACCGGCACGACCGCGAAGGGCCTGCCGGAGAACGTCACCGGCCGCGCGGTCCCCGGCCGGATCGTGCTCACCCCGGCCCGCCCGCCTTCGGGGAGCGCCACGGAGGCGGCGGTGATGGGCAGCGGCGCGCCGCCGAACGCGTTGGAGAAGCGCACCCGCAGCCGCGACCCGCCCGCCGACACGCGTACGCTCTGCCGCAGCGTGCCGCCGGCCAGCACCAGGCCGTCCTTCGTGTACGGCGGGGGCGGCATGTTGCCGGGCTCGGTGAGCTGCGGCATGGCCGTCCACGTGCTGACCCAGCGCCTGGGAGAAATGTTTCTCGACGACACCGAACATTTCTATCGGATCTGCGCCTGCCGGGCGAAAGCATGATCGGGAAGCTACTTTTACCCGGGCTTGCGGATCAAGTGATGTGCCGGTCAGCGCACCGCGCCTATGGTCGCGTCCATGGACACTCCAGAGACCGGCGAACGGGAGGCGATCCTGCGGGCGGCGATCCGGTTGTTCGCCGCCCTCAGCTACGACGCGACGTCGATGGGGCAGGTGGCCGAGGCCGCCGGGGTGGACGTGGCCACAGCGACCCGCTATTTCCCCACCAAGAGAGGCCTCTACCTGGAGGTCATGGAGCATGCCCAGCGGGCGCTCGCCGCCGCGGTCGAGCAGCCGGCCCGCGACGCGCAGGCCGGCCCGCCGGGACGGAGCCTGGAGGCGCTGCACCGCTTCGTCGACGCGTACATCGACCTCTGCGCCGGACATCCCGAGATCCCCGCCTTGTGGACACACCGCTGGATGTCCGACGCCAGCGACATCGATCACCTCGAGGCGCACAGCCTCCAGCCGCTGACCCAGCAGTTCGTCGACGGCTTCGCCACGCTCGCTGAGCCGGCCGAGGCCGATCCACCGTTGCTCACGTACACGATCGTGTGGTGCATCCACGGCTTCACGCTGAGCGGGATCCTCGACGGGACCGGCCACCGGATCGGCATGAGCGATCCCGCGCTGCTGGCCCGGTTCCGCGCTCACATGCACCAGCTGCTCGACCGCGTCCTGCGCCTGCCGGATTGACGACCGGCCAGGTCCCGGACATGATCACCCGCATGGCTGATTCCGGAGACGCCCTCAGCGAGCGGGCCGAGCAGGCGATGCGACTGGCGGTCTCGGCCGGGCGGCGGCTGGGGCTGCGCGCGCTGGAGCCGCGCGTGCTGCACGACGTGTTCAACGTGCTGGTGCACCTCGCTCCCGACCCGGTGGTGGTCCGCGTGCCGACCCTGGCCCTGTCGCCCGCAGCGGAGCAGGCCGGCCGGCAGCGGCGGGAGCTGGCCGTGACGGGCTGGCTGGCCGACCGGGGCGCGCCCGTGGTGCCGCCGAGCCCTCTGGTGCCGCGCGAGCCGGTGGAGAGCGGCGGGATGTCCCTGACCTTCTGGCAGTACGTGGACGAACGCGACCCCATCGCCGCCGCTCCCCCGGACGAGCTGGAGGACAGGTTCGTGGAGCAGACCGGGTGGGTGGCCGAGCTGCACCGGCTCATGGCCGGCTACCCCGGCGACCTGCCGGTGCTGGCGCCGCTGGTGCCGGGGACGGCGCTGTCGCTGGCCGAGCTGCGCGAGAGGCCCGGCATCCTGACCACAGCGGACCTGGACCGGGCCGAGCGGGAGAACGCCGTGGTCGAGGCCCTGGCCCGTGACCTGCCCGGTTTCTTTCCCGGTGCCCGCCTGCAGGCCGTGCACGGCGACTCGCCGCCGTACAACGTGCTGCTGACGGCCGGGGGACACCTGTTCAGCGATTTCGAGGACGTCACGCTGGGCCCGGTCGAGTGGGACCTGGCCGGTGCGGGGCCGCGCGCGGTCGAGGCGTACGAGCGGGCGGGCGGCGGGCAGGTGAACCGGTCGCTGCTGGAGTTCATGGAGGGAGCCCGGCTGCTCCAGACGGTGGCGGCCCTGGCTCTGGCCGGACGGATGCCGGAGCTGACCGCCATGCTGGAGCCCCTGGTCGTCCAGTGGCGGGCCCGGCCGCCGCTGGAGCTGCCGTCCTCCTAGCGGGGCACGCTGGTGATATGCCAGATCGTAACCATCCCCTCACACCCAAAAGTGTATTCTGCCCGTATGTGGCGTTTTGTCCGATTGTTGCCCCTCTCGCTCATGAGCGACGCGTGGTGAGGCCATGCACGGCGAGCAGCTCCCGGGCCTGGGCGGGACGAGCCAATCGTCCTGCTTCGACAAACTGCTGATCGAGGCCGTCAGCGCCGCGGGAGCGCACATCGGCATGGCGTACGTACTCGACAAGGGCGGCCATGTCCTGGAGATGGAGTCGGCGGTGGGCATACCCGGCTCGATCGCCAAGGCGTGGGCGAGGGTCCGGGTCAAGACGAACTCTTCCATGCCGATCGCTGTGTCGGTACGCGAGCAGCGGCTCATCTGGGTCGGCGGCAGGGAGGAGCTGGCCCGCGCGTTCCCGGCCGCGGCGCTGGCCCTGCCGTACCACTTCGCGGCCGTGACCGCCCCTGTCTGCTCGGGCGGCGCCGTGTGGGGCGGTCTCGTGCTGCTGTGGCCGTCGGGGGGCGCCTCCGGGCTCACCTCGCGCCAGCGCGACGTCATCGACCACGCCTGCAACGAGATCGGGGACCTGCTCCGGCGGGCCGCCGAACAGGGCCGTCCCATCACCCCGCGACCCCAGCCCCGGCTCCTGGATGCGCGTCCCGTCAACGACACGGGCCGGCGCGCCCGCCAGCTCGCGCTGGACTGTCTCAACCGTCTGCCGGAGGGGTACTGCTGCCTCGACACGGAGGGACGGGTGAGCCTCGTCAGCGCTCCGGCCGCCGAGCTGCTCGCCCGCAGCCCGTCCGAGCTGCTCGGGCGGCCGCTGTGGGAGTCGCTGCCGTGGCTGAACGACCCCGCGTACGAGGACCGCTACCGGGCCGCGGTCGTCAGCCGGCAGGCCACCCACTTCACCGCCTGTGCCCCGGGCGCGCGGCAGCTGACCTTCCGCCTTTATCCGGGCCTGACGGGCGTCACCGTGCGCGTCGCGCCCGCCAGGGCCGCCCGCGGCGTCGAGCCGAGCCTCGTCGCCGGCCCGGTTGCGGGCCCAGTAGCCCGCCCGGTCGAGGACCCTGTCGAGGATCCGGTCGTGGACCCGGTCGTGGACCCGGTCGTGGACCCGGTCGTGGACCCGGTCGTGGACCCGGTCGTGGACCCGGTCGTGGACCCGGTCGTGGACCCGGTCGTGGACCCGGTCGTGAGCCCGGTCGTGGACCCGGTCGTGAGCCCGGTCGTGGACCCGGTCGTGGGCCCCGTGGCGGACATGGCTGGGCAGCCGCGCGTGATGGCGCTGCACGAGATGTTGCACCTGGCGACCGCGCTGGCCCGTGCGGTGACCGCGCAGGAGGTGGTCGACCTCGTCGCCGACCACGTCATGCCCGTCTACGGCGCCCAGGCCCTGGCGATCCTCACCTGGCAGGACAACCGGATGCGCGTGGCCGCGTCGCGCGGCTACAGCCAGGAGGCCGTCGAGCGGTACGACAGCCGACCCGTCATCCACCAGACCGGCCCGCCGGACCACTACGAAGCCAGCGAGCCCGCGTTCTTCGCCACGTGGGACGAGCTCCGCCGGAGTCGTCCCCACTCCATCCGCGCCGACGACATGAACGCCTGGGCGTTCCTGCCGCTCGCCACCTCGGGCCGGCCCTTCGGCACATGCGTGCTCGCCTACGCACGCCCGCACCGTTTCAGCGGCGTGGAGCGGGCCACGCTCACGGCGCTCGGCGGGCTGATCGCGCAGGCGTTCGAGCGCGCCCGGCTCTACGACAACAAGCACCAGCTCGCCCAATGCCTGCAGGCGAGCCTGCTGCCCCACCAGCTGCCCGAGATCCCCGGCCTGGAGGTGGCCGCCCGGTACGTGCCCGCCCTGCCCGGCATGGACATCGGCGGTGACTTCTACGACCTCATCCGCCTGAGCCCCACCATGGCGGCGGCCGTCATCGGCGACGTCCAGGGGCACGACATGAACGCCGCCGCCCTTATGGGCCAGGTGCGCACCGCCATCCACGCCCATGCCTCGGCCGGGGCGCCTCCCGGCGAGGTGCTCGCGCACACCAACCGGCTGCTCGCCGAGCTGTCCCCCGACCGGTTCACCAGCTGCCTCTATCTCAGCATCGACCTGGAGGAGCGCACCGCGTGCCTGAGCAGCGCCGGGCACTTCCCGCCGCTGCTCAGCCGCCCCGGCGCCGCCACGCAGGTCATCGAGGTCTCCCCCGGGCCGCTGCTCGGCATCGACCCCGACGCCAAGTACGCCGCCACGGAGCTGGTCCTGGATCCCGGTTCGGTCCTGACCCTCTACACCGACGGCCTCATCGAGGAGCCCGGCCTCGACCTGGGCGACGCCATCACCGGGCTGGCCCGCCGCTTCGCCCCCTCGCCGGGCGGGCCGCTGCGCGACCTCGCGGCGGCACTCATCGACACGGCCGCCGCCGGCCATCGCACGGACGACATCGCCGTCCTGCTCCTGCGCGACGCCGGCGCCCCGTGATGGCCCTCGGAGCCCTCCGCCAAAACACTGCGTGACCGATCTTTCACTCGATACATTCTCCTGGTGCGTTCTCTGCGACGGCCCTTCCGGCGATGGGTGAGGGCGGCGGTCATGGCCCGGCTTGGCATGAGGGTCGCCGGACGCTACCGCCTCGACAGAAACCTCTCGCGCGGGCGGATCGGCGAGGTCTGGCTGGCACACGATCTCGAGCTGGGCCGTGACGTCGTGCTCAAGCGGCTCGCGGCGGCCGGCGCCGCCGGCTTCGACCGGCTCTGGGCCGAGGGGCGGGCACTGGCCCGCTTCAGCCATCCGCACGTCGTCACCCTTTACGACCGCGTGCGGAGCAAGCGCCGCGGGGCGGCGTCGTGGCTGGTGATGGAGTACGTGCCGGGCGGAAGCCTCGACGGCAGGCCGCCGATGCCCCCGAGCCTGGCGGCCCGCCTGGGCGCCGAGATCGCCGGCGCGGTGGCCGCCCTGCACGCCGCGGGCATCGTGCACTGCGACATCAAGCCGGGCAACATCGTGGTCACGGGCGACGGGGCCGCCAAGCTGGCCGACTTCGGGGCCGCGTACCGGGCCGGCGACGTGGAGACGATCAGCCCCAACGGCCCGAGCAGCTTCACCCCCGCTTACGCGGCCCCGGAGGTCATGCAGGGCCGGCCGGTCCCCGAGTCGGACGTCTTCTCGCTCGGGGCCACGGTCTACGCGCTCATCGCCGGCGAGGCGCCTCGCCGGGGTGCACCGCCGCAGCAGGAGACCCACCCGCCCGAGGGCGAGCCGCGCGGGTGGGACGACACGGACGCCTACGTCGCCGCACGTGAGGCGGCCCGGGCCTCGATCCTGCTGGAGGCCGACGTCGGCCCGCTCGCCGGCGTTTTGTCGGCGATGGTGCGGCCAGAACCGGCGGACCGGCCGGACGCGGCCGGGGCGCGGCGGCTGCTGGAACAGGTGGCCGGAGCGCACGAGCCGGTCCCCGAGCCCGTGGACGCCGACGGGGCGGAGCCGGGCGGCCCGCCCGGCTCTCGACGCCGGTGGCGGCCCGCTGTGGCGGCGAGCGCTGCGGCGGGCGCGGCCGCCCTCGTCCTCATCCTCGCGTGGCTCAACGTCCACGGCGACCACCCTCGCGCGACCGCCGCGCCCACCCCGGTGCCCGCGCCGGTACACAGGGCAGACCTCCGCGGCGCCGACCCCTGCGCCCTGCTCGACCCCGTGTCGCTCCGCGGTTTCGGCCGCGCGGAGCTCGACCGCCAGTACGGCAACTTCGACAGGTGCGACGTCATCGTCCAGCCGCCCGGTGACGACACCGAGGTCGACGTCCTGGTGGACTTCGACCTGGATCCGCCGCCCGAAGGGATCGCCCCGGCGCGGACCGTGGGCGTCGTCTCGGTCGTCGAGAACCCGGAGGAGAGCGACACGTGCTACCGGACGCTCGTGTTGTCCGGCGTCCACGACAGCACCGTGAGGGTCATCGCGAAGCGGTACGACCCGGGCAGGGCGCCGCTGTGCGCCATCGCCGACGCCGCCACCGCCACCGCGGTCGACGCCTTCAACCGGGGACCGCTCGAACGGCGTTCCCCGCCCGCGAACTCGCTGATCCATCAGGACGCCTGCACGCTGCTCACCGCTAAGGCGCTCGCGATCGTCCCCGGTGTGGACGCCGCCGATCCCGACCCCGGCTTCGGCAACTGGGACTGCGACTGGGAGAGCACCACCAGTCACATGGACGTGAGCCTCCGGTTCGACCAGGGCCGGCCGCCCAGCGCGGAGGACGGCACGTCGACCCGGCTGAACGGCTACCGCGCCTTCCTCATTCCCGAGGGCGAGGGCGACGGCACCTGCCTGGTCCAGGTGGTCTACCGCTTCTACCGCAGCCTGCCGGGCGGGCAGGGCGCTGAGACGGTGCGCCTCCTGGTCAAGGGGGACCATCCCGTGGACCGGCTCTGCACGGTGGCGACCGATCTGGCCCGCGCCGCCACAGCACGGCTTCCGCGCGCCTGAAATCGCCCGGCGGAAAAGGCCGCGAATAATCCGTGGCGCGTGCCGGCCGCCCTGGTTATCGTCGTTTACGTGAGAGGCGGGCAAACCGCCGATCAGCAGGCCACGACAATCGCCGGGAGGAGGAGCCATGGGTCACGCAGCCGCCACGAAATGGGCGCAACGCCAGGCCGGTCTGGCCGTGGTCCGGCGTGCTCCTGGGTGATTCCGGCAAGATTCGCTCACGAGCCGCCTGGACACTCCAGGTGGCTTTTCTTTCCGCACGACATGGGCTGATGGTGAAAAGGCATCATGTCTGCCTTGCAAGCAGAAGTTCAGGGTTCGAGTCCCTGTCGGTCCACCATTCTCCTTTTCCATGCCAGATCGTCTAATCGGCAGGACGCCCGGCTCTGAACCGGGTAGGTGCACGTTCGAATCGTGCTCTGGCAGCTTCGCGAGGACCCGCCGTCCTCGCCACACCGCTCGCGCCCGGCTGGTCGGGCACCGGCCTTTTAAGCCGGATTGGCAGGGTTCGAGCCCCTGGGGCGGTACGTCGCTCCGCTACCATGGCCGTCCTTGATCACGTGAGGAGGACGCCGTGGCGGAGTTCCGTGTGTTGTGCGTGCACGCGCACCCGGACGACGAGGCGATCTGGACGGGCGGCACCCTGGCCAAGCACGCCGACGAGGGCGCCATGACCGCGGTCGTGACGTGCACCTGGGCCGAGGGCACCCAGCGGGCCGGCGAACTGGAGCGCTCCCTCGCCATCCTCGGCGCCGGCGAGCCGCTGCTGCTCGGCTACGCCGACGCGCGCAAGCCCGAGTCCGCGCCCGGGGCGCCGCGCTTCGTGGACGTGCCGCTCGACGAGACGGTGGGGCGGCTGGTGGAGCACATCAGGCGCCTGCGCCCCGACGTCGTGCTCACCTACGACGGCTACGGCGTCTACGGCCATCCTGATCACGTGCACGCCCACCGTGTCACCATGGCCGCGGTTGAGGCGGCGGGCTACGACCAGCTCCACCGTGACGCGGGCGAGCCCTGGCGGCCGCGCGCGCTCTACCTGGCGACCATCCCGCGATCCGTCGTGTTGTCGCACTGGCGGGCGGTCTTCGGCGCTGATCCCGACCCGGCGCAGACGCTGCCCGGAGTGCCCGACGACCAGATCACCACCCGCCTCGACGTCTCACGATGGGGTGAGCGCAAGTGGGCCGCGATGCACGCGCACGAGTCGGAGGTCGGGCGCGGCGCGTCGATGACCATGCTGACCGCGCTGCCCGATCCGGCCCGCGCCCTGATGCTCGCGAACGAGTGGTACCGCCGCGTCTCTCTCACCGGCGGCCCTCCCACCGGCGACTTTCTTACCGGCGGCTCTCCCGGCGGGCCTGCCACCGGCGGCCCTCTTACCGGCGGGTCTTTTACCGGCGACGTGGAGACCGCCCTCGGGTGACACGCGTGGTCCCGGCCGCGGGACGGCGGTGGGCGGAGCTCACCGTTCATGGCGCCTCCAGCCCGGGCGATGTCCTCGGCCGGGCGGGCGAGCCAGTACCCCCGTCGGGGCCCCGCTGACTGTGGATGAGGCCGGGCCGTCCGCCGCGGCGAGGGCGAGCATGGCGCCGAGTGCGTACCGGGTGCGCGCAGAGATTCTCATAGGCGGGTCAGCGCCGCGGGCCCGGCCCGCGGACGAGAGCCGGGCCCGGATGCGCGGGCCTCAGGCGGAGGCCGTCTCCTCCTCCGTGTCCCCGGTCTTGCGCCGCAGCTCGCTCTCGACCCCCTCGACCGACTCGTTGGCCTTGTCGCGACGGTATTCGCGGACCGAGTAGGCGATCGCCGCCGCCCAGATGGCGGCGATGATCACGTAGGCGACCGTCTGCACGGAGCTGGAGGCGTCGATCCAGTCGCTGCGCAGCAGGGTGCGGGCGTTCGTCAGGACGATGATCCCGCCGACGGAGGAGCCGAGGATGCGGGGCGGGATGTGGCGGACCAACCAGGCGGCGATGGGCGCGGCGATGACACCGCCGATCAGCAGCACCACCACCCAGGAGAAGTTGATGTTCTCCGAGCCGAGGCCGACGAAGAAGCCGATGCTGGCGGCGATGGCGACCAGGAACTCGCTGGCGTCGATGGAGCCGATCACCTTACGCGGGGCCAGGCGGCCGCTGGCCAGGATCGCCGGCGTGCCGACCGGCCCCCAGCCGCCACCGCCGGTGGAGTCGACGAAACCGGCCAGCAGCCCGAGCGGCGCCAGGAACCTCTTGCGCAGCGGCTTGCCCAGATTGCCGCGCGGCAGCCCCAGGGCGGTGAAGCGGACCAGGATGTAGGCGCCCAGCACCAGCAGAATGATCGACATGACCGGCGCGGCGACCTCGGTCGACAGGCTGGACAGGAACGTCGCCCCGGCGAAGGCGCCGACGGCTCCCGGGACACCGATCTTGGCGACGACCTTCCAGTCGACGTTGCCGAAGCGCCAGTGGGACAGGCCCGAAACGAGCGTGGTGCCGATCTCGGCCAGGTGCACGGTGGCGGAGGCCGCGGCCGCGTTGGTGCCGATGGCGAGCAGCAACGTGGTCGAGGTGACACCGTAGGCCATGCCCAGGCTGCCGTCGACGAGCTGGGCCGCGAAGCCGACCAGCCCGAGCAGGATTAGCGCTCGCACGATCCCCTCTTTCCTATCATTCCTACTGTACAAGTAGGATTACTCTCTACGAGTTACGGGATCGAGTCAAGACGTGACAGGTCAGCGACCCGGCAGCACCGTCGGGATCCCCTGCGCGGCCGGCTGAAGGGGCGCCGCGGCCCGCGCTACGCGGGTGAAGGAGTCTCGGGGCGAGCGCCGGAGGCCAGCCGGTCGGCGCGATGGGAGACGGCCGCGCGCCACTCGTCCGGGGTCACGACGAAGCGGCCCTCCCGGACCGCCGCGAGCGCCGCGTCCGCGATGACCGCCGGGCCCTCGCCCCGGGGCGACATGGCCGTCCGTACGAGCGCGGGGCAGAGCAGCGTCACCCCGACCGGCGTGCCCTCCAGCGCCAGCGCGGCCTGCTCGGCCAGGGCCACCACGGCATGTTTCGAGGCGGCGTAGGCCCCGCCGCCGGGGAACGTCACCAGCCCCGCCAGCGACGCCGTGACCAGGATGTGCGCCGGCCGCCCCGCCGCGAGCAGCCTGGGGACGAAGGCACGCAGGCCGTTACGCACTCCGCCCACGTTGACGGCGAACACCCTGTCCCAGTCGTCGTCGCTCACCTCCCACGGCGCGCCGAGGTCCCGGCCGACGATGCCGGCGTTCAGGCACACCAGGTCGGCGCCGGGCGCGGCGGCGGCGAGCGCCTCCATCGCCGCGGGATCGGCGACGTCGGTGGGCACGGCGTCGGCTTCCAGCTCGGCGGAGGCGGCGGCGAGCCCGGCCGCGTCGATGTCGGCGAGCACGACGTGCGCCCCTGTCGCGCGCAGGCCGGCGGCCAGGGCCCTGCCGATGCCGCCGGCGGCGCCTGTGACGACAGTGTGGGTGATGTTCATGACCCTCTCTCAAGGCGGCTCGTGATGCTCATGGCCTTCCCGCCAGCCCGGCGATGACCAGGCACGTGGAACTCACGCGCCCCGTAACGACCCGGGCACGGCACGTGACGCGGCTCTCACACCGGCCGGAGCAGGAAGGTGACGAAACCGAGGACGTCGCGGTAGCCGCGGAGCCACGTGGCACGGTGATCGCGGGCCGCTGCCAGGGCGGCGTCGCCGTCGGAGCCCGGGTGGTCGAGCGCCCAGTCGGTCAGCGAGCCGGTCCAGGACCATTCGTACTCGTCCCACTCCGCGCGCGTGCTGGTGTGGGCGTGGACGGTGGCGTAGCCGGCGTGCTCGGCCCGCTCCACCGTGCCCGCGAGGTCGGCGTACTCGTCGAGGCCCGCGTCCAGCAGGGCCAAGGTCTCCGGTGAGGGTGTCGTCTCCCAGAAGCCCTCCCCGACGAGAGCCCGCCCGGCGGGACGAAGGTGGCGGCGCATGGCCTGCAGCGACCCTGTCAGGCCGCCGAAGGCGTGGGTGGCGCCGACGCACAGGACGAGGTCGTACGGCTCGGGACCGGTGAAGTCGGCGGCGGTGGTGTGGTGCAGGCGGAGCCGGTCGGACACGCCGCGGGCCGCGGCGTGCTCGGCGGCCGCGGCGAGCGCGGCCTCGGACACGTCCACCCCGTCGACCGTCGCCTTGGGGTGGAGTTCCAGAGCTCTGATGATCCACTCGGCCTCGCCGCAGCCGAGGTCGAGGACGCGCGCGTCCGCCGGCAGCCGCGCCCGCCTGAGCAGGCGTTCGAGGGCGGCGGCGGTGATGGGGGCGGCGATGGGGTGGTCACGATGGGCGAGGTGGCTGAGCAGTTGTCGATGCATCCCGGAGGATTATGCCGGAGCGCCCCCGCGGCCCGCGCGCCCTTTTTCAGGTGATGTCCCTGCGCAACGAGACCGCGACGGCGGCGAGCGCGGCCAGCGCGGCATAGCCCACGAGGACGGCGCCGCCCAGCGAGGCGGGCAGCAGGGCGCCCGCCTCCCCGCCGGCCTGGGCGGCGACGGCGTCGGCCAGGTAGGTGAAGCCGGTCAGGGCGGCGGTGGCCCCGCCGGGCAGGTAGGGGTAGAGCGCTTTGACCCCGGGGACGAGCAACAGCGCGGTCTCGACGACGTAGAAGTACGAGCCGAGCACGACGAGCGCGGCCACCTGGTTGCGGAGCAGGGCGCCGAAGCCCACACCGAGCAGCGTGTAGACGCCCATGGTCACCGCGATCCTGGCCAGCAGCCCGAGCACCTCGCCTGCGGGCAGCCCTAGGGTGACGCCCTTGGCGGCGGCGGCCGTGAAGAGCCCCGCGGCGGCGACGGCCGCGGTGATCGCCCCGTAGGCCAGGCCGGCCGCCGCGAACGTGACGATCTTGGCGGCCAGCGCGGTCCATCGCCGGGGCGCGTACAGCACCGTGGTCGTGATGGTGCGGTGGCGGTATTCGGCCGCCACCGCCGACGTGCCCAGCAGCGCGGGCACGAACGCGAGCAGCCCGAGCAGGCCGAGCACCACGCGCGTGCCCTCCGTGGTGTGCAGGCCGGGCAGCGGCGGATCGAAGTTCTCCGGCCCGATGAGGGCGAGCAGCGCGGCGAACGCGCCGCTGCAGATCGCCGCAAGCACCCCCCACCGCCAGAGCCTGGCGCTGATCAGGCGGCGCCACTCCGCCAGGACGAAAGCGGTCATGCGGGCCCTCCGGTGAGATTGAGGAATGTCTGTTCGAGCGTGGGGCGGATCGGGGTGATCTCGTGCAGGGGGATGCCGTGCGCGCTCGCCTCCGCGGCGATACGGTCGGCGGGCAGCCCGTGGACCAGCAGCGCGTCCTCGGCCGTGCACTCGGCGGTGACACCCTCCCCCAGGCCGGGCAGGAGCGCGCGCAGGGTGGCGGCGCCGGGTGAGCGGATGAGCACGCCAGGGTCGCCGTACAGGTCGGCCACCGGGCCCGCGACGGCGAGCCGGCCCTCGCGGATCACCACCACCCGGTCGGCGAGCTGTTCCACCTCGCTCAGCACGTGGCTGGAGACCAGGACGGCGCGGCCCTGCGCGGCCAGCTCGCGCAGGAAGCCGCGCAGCCAGGCGTTGCCCTCGGGGTCGAGGCCGTTGGCGGGCTCGTCGAGCAGCAACACGCCCGGGTCTCCGAGCAGCGCGGTCGCCAGGTGGAGGCGCTGGCGCATGCCGGTGGACAGGGCGCGGGTGAGGCGCTCGGCGAACGGGGTCACGCCGGTCAGATCCATGACCTCCTCCGCGCGGTGGCGGGGGAAGCCGCCCATCCGCGCGTACACCTGCAGGTGGGCGCGGGCGGTGTGGTCGGGGTGGAACCCGGAGGTGTCCAGGACGGCGCCGACGGTCGCGGCCGGGCGGCGCAGGCCGGCGTAGCGCACCCCGCCGATGGTGGCGCTGCCGGTGTCGGGGGCGACCAGGCCCAGCACCATGCGCATGGTGGTGGTCTTGCCCGCCCCGTTGGGACCGAGGAAGGCCGTGACCTCGCCCGGCGGCACGTCGAAGCTCAGGTCGGTGACGGCGGCCACGGGGCCGTACGCCTTGCCGAGACCGCGCACCTCGACGGCGGTCACGCGGCCGCTCCCGCCAGCCTGCGCCGGACGCCCTCGGCGCCGGCCAGGCTGAGCACCAGCTCGTCGACGCCGTCGATGCGCCGGTCGAGCACGATGCGCAGCCCGGGCTCGCCACGCCGGGCGCACACCAGCCGCCTGACGCCGTCGAAGCCCGACCACGTGCCGGCCTTGAGCACGCCGTTGACGACGAGGCCCGCACGCAGGCCCCTGGCCTGGGCCAGGGGGCGGGCCACGGGCACGACCTCGCGGATCGCCGCCAGCGGGATGTCGGTGCGCGACCTGCGGACGAAGAGCCGTGTCCAGCGCTCGTAGCGCACGGTGAGCGTGGTCGGGGTGATGTCGAGGGTGAACATGGCCGAGCTCCCATCGTTGCTGAGTTCCATCTGTTCTATTAGTTGTATATCAGATAAGCTGTGGACGTGAACCTGCACATCGATCTCGACGGTGAGGTCCCGATCTACCAGCAGATCCGGGACCGGATCGTGGAGGCGATCGCCAGGGGCGAGGCCGTGGAGGGCGACGCCCTGCCCTCCACCCGCCAGCTCGCGGCCGACTTCGGGATCAACTTCCACACCGTCAACAAGGCGTACGACCTGCTCAAGCGCGAAGGCGTCATCCGCGTCAACCGCAAGAGCGGCGCGGTCGTCAGGCGCGATCCCTCGTCAGGCCGGGCGGAGCCCGGCTTCGTGGCGGGCTGGGAAGAGCGCGCCCGCGTGCTGCTGGCCGAGGCCACCGTGCACGGCCTCGACCGCGACGAGGTCGTACGCCGCTGCCACGCCGTGTTGTCGGAATTCCGAGCCGAGGAGAAGACGACCCCATGACGCTGCCCATCGCCACCCTGCTGGCCACGATCGCCCTGGTGACCGGGGTGTCGCTGGCGCTGCCGGCGCTGACCAGGCCGACGACGCCGTTCGGGGTGCTGGTGCCGCACGCGTACGTCGCCGACCCCGAGGTGATCGGGCAGCGCCGTGTCTACACCAGGCTGGTGCTCCTCGCCGCCCTGTGCGCCGCCGCCGCAGGCGTGCCGCTCGTGGCGGCCGGCCGGGGCGCCGGCTTCATCAGCGGCGTCGGCGTCGTGCTCGGCGTCGCGGACCTGGCGCTCTACGTGCGGGCCGGCCGCAGGGTCCGCGCGGCCAAGCGCGACGGAGGCTGGCAGGAGGGTCTGCGCCAGCGCGTCGCCGTGGACACCACGTTCCGCACCGATCCGGTGCGCGTGCCCTGGGCGTGGGCGTTGCCGGCGCTCGTGATCACGCTGGTCACCGCGGGTGTGGGCTGGTGGCGGTACGGCTCGCTGAGCGCCCTGCCGTCGTTCCAGGGGTACGGCGTCGACCCGGCCGCCCCGGCGCGGGCCCTCACCCCGTGGGCCGCGTCCGAGCCGGTGCTCATCCAGACCGGGATCACCCTGCTCGTCCCCGTGGTGACGCTGCTCGTCCTGCGCGCCCGGCCGGATCTCGACGCCGCCCGTCCCGCGGGTTCGGCCCGGAGATACCGCGTCTACCTGCGCGGCGTGGCCCGGCTGACGCTCGCCGGAGCGGCCTGTCTCAACCTCGGGCTGCTGGTCACGTCCCTGCAGCTGTGGCAGCTGGTCCCGCCGTCACTCGTCTGGCGGATCGCGACGTACGTCCCGCTCGTCGCGCTGCTCGTGGCCTGGGTCGTCCGGGAGATCCGCGTCGGCCACGCCGGGCACCGCCTGCCGGCCCTGCCGGGAGAGGACACCGAGGACACCGGGGCCACGCAGCGCGACGACGACCGCCACTGGTTCCTGGGCGGCACCGTCTATCTCAACCGGCATGACACGGCCCTGCTGGTGCCCGCCAGGATCGGCGCCACCTGGACGCTCAACCTCGGCCACCCCGTCACGTGGGCCGTCCTCGCCGCGCTGGTGCTGCTGGGGCTGCTCGCCCTCACCAGAGTGATCGACCTGCCCCGGCGGGAGAGCCTCTTCTGACCGCTGCCCCGCCACCTGAAAGGTGCAAGAACGTCCAATCCTCGCCTCTGCCCAGTTCCCTACCGTGTCGGGACATGACCACCCAGCAGGAACGCCACACCGCACTCCCCCTGGACCTCGCCCCGCACACCGTCGCCGAGCTGGGCCGCCAGGCCGTCGACCTCATCGTCCGGCAGGTCGCCGAGCTGCCGGACGAGCCCGCCAGCGACTACCGCGACGCCGGCCGGCTGGCCACGCTGCTCCGCCGGCCGCCGGCCGGCGAGCCGGGCGACTTCGGCACCCTGATCGAGACCTTCCGCCAGGCCGCCGGGCAGGGCGTCAACACGGCGGGACCCGGCTACCTGGCCTACTTCCCCGCGGGCGGCCTCGTCTCGTCGGCCCTGGCCGAGCTGCTCGCGCAGGTGGCCAACCGCTACACCGGCGTGGCGCAGACCGCGCCCGCGCTGGTCGCGATGGAGGAGAGCGTGCTCACCTGGATGGCGGGCCTGTTCGGGCTGCCGTCCGGCGCGGGCGGGCTGATCACCACCGGCGCTTCGGCGGCCACCCTGTCCGCGGTGGTGGCCGCCCGGCACGACCGGCTCGGCCCCGCGTTCGGCGACGGCACCGCGTACGTGACCGAGCACACGCACTACAGCCTGGCCAAGGCCGCCCAGATCGCCGGCCTGCCCGCCGAGCGGATCCGGACCGTCCCCACTACCGCGGACCTGCGCATGGACGTCGGCGAGGCGGCCCGCATGATCGCTGAGGACCGCGCCACCGGGCTGCGCCCCTTCCTGCTGGCGGGCACGGCGGGCAGCACCAGCACGGGCGCCGTCGACCCGCTCGCGGACCTGGTCCGGCTGGCTCGCGAGCAGGGGCTGTGGTTCCACGTCGACGCGGCCTACGGCGGCGGTTTCCAGCTCACCCGGCGCGGGCGGGAGCGGCTCGCCGGGATCGAGGGGGCCGACTCGATCACGTTCGACCCGCACAAGAGCCTGTTCCTGCCGTACGGGACGGGCGTGCTGCTCGCACGCGAGCCGGCCGTGCTGCGCGCCGCGCACGCGGGCGGCGGCCGGTACCTGCAGGACATCCACGAGGTGGACGGGCTGCCCGACTACGGGCACCTGGGCGTGGAGCTCACCCGGGAGTTCCGCGGCCTGCGGCTGTGGCTGCCGCTCCACCTGCACGGCGTGCGGGCCTTCGAGGAGGCGCTGGACGAGAAGCTCGACCTGGCCGGGGTGGTGCACCGGGAGCTGTCCGCCGATCCGCGGCTGGAGGTGCCGTGGCAGCCGGATCTGAGCGTGGTGCCCTTCCGCCTGCGGGGCTCCGACGACGCCAACCGGCGCTTCCTCGACCGGATCAACGCCACGCGCCGGGTCTACCTGTCGAGCACCACCCTAGGGGGTGCGTTCTACCTGCGCCTGTGCGTGCTCAGTTTTCGCACCCGCGCCGACCACGTGGAGGAGGCGCTCCGCGTCATCCGCGCGTCCCGCTGACCGCGCGGCCCGCCCGGACCACGATCCCCGTCATCCGCGCGTCCCGCTGACCGGCCGGCCCGCCAGCACCCCCCGCTGGTAGGCGCCCGGTGTCACCCCCACCATGCGACGGAAGTGCCGTGACAGGTGCGACTGGTCGCAGAACCCGGCGGCCACCGCCGCCTCCGCCGGCGGCGTCCCCCGCTCCAGCAGGGCGCGGGCGCGCCTCACCCGCAGCTGGACGACGTAGGCGTGCGGCGGCAGCCCGTACGCGCGGCGGAAGGACCGCAGCAGCGCGGAGGCTCGCTCGTCGGCGGCCGACCAGGTGGTGAAGGCCGGAGGCCCGCCGGAGGCGCCGGCCTCGTCGGCGATGGCCGCCAGTTGTTCCGGCCTGGGGTACAGGACGCGGTAGGTCCAGCCGTCAGGCGTGCGCGCCCGTCCGGTGTGCACGACGCCCGGGTCGATCATGACGACCTCGCCGGCGCCGGTGCACCGTGGCCCGTCGGGGAAGGCGATCTCCTCCAGGCCCTCCTCGACGACGCCGATCGCGTACGTGTCGTGGCTGTGCCGGGCGAACGGGTGGCCCGTGAACCGGGCCCGCATCAGGTCCACGCCGCCCCACAGCGGGTCACGCCAGTACCGCACGTTCATGCGCACACGGTAACGCGCACCCCTGGCGTGTTCGGACGCGCACCCCGGCCCGCCTAGAGGTAGAGCGGCACGATCACCACCTGAGCGGCGACCGTGCCGAGGAACCACCAGGCGATCCACACCACGGAGGGGTGGCCTGCTCAGCGCAGGCCGGTGAAGAACGCACGCACGTCGGCGACGAACGTCTCCGGCTGCTCCAGAGCGGCGAACGTGCCGCCCCGCTCGTGCTCCACCCAGCCGACGATGTTGTTGTCACGCTCGGCGAAGCGCCGGATGGGCCGCAGGATGTCCTTCGGGAACACCGAGATCGAGGTGGGCACGGTCGCGGGTTTGAGCTCCCACTCGACGCCGGTGTCCGTCTCGGTGTCGGGCGTCTCGACGAAGGACCGGGCGGCCGAGCCGGCGGTGTTGGTCAGCCAGTAGAGCATGACCGTGGTGAGCAACCGGTCGGTGTCGATCCCCGTGCCGACCTCCGAGCCGACCTCCGTGTCGCTCCACTCGTGGTAGACGCCGGCGAACCAGGCCAGCAGCGCCACCGGCGAGTCGGCCATGCCGTAGGCGAAGGTCTGCGGGCGGGCCGACTGGATGAGCTTGTAGGCGTACTGCTCGGTCATGTAGCTCTCGCGGAAGGCCAGGCGCTCACGCTCGACCTCACTCAGCCCGTCGAACTCGCCGGGGGCGCCGATGGGGAAGCAGATGATGCCGTTGCCGTGCATCCCGGCGACCCGTTCAGGGGCGAGGACGCCGACCTCGCGCGAGATCCACGTGCCCCAGTCGCCGCCCTGCACGCCGAAGCGCTCGTAGCCGAGCCGGGTCATGAGCTCCAGCCAGGCGCGGGCGATGCGGGTGGAGCCCCATCCGGTCTCGCGGGTGGGCCCGGACAGGCCGTAGCCCGGCAGGGACGGGATGACCAGGTGGAAGTCGCGGCTGAGCGGCTCGATCACGTCGAGATATTCGACCGGGGAGCTGGGCCAGCCATGGGTGATCAGCAGCGGCAGCGCGCCGGGGTCCGTGGAGCGGACGTGCAGGAAGTGCACGCGCTGCCCGTCGATCTCGGTGACGAACTGATCATGCCGGTTGAGCTCGGCCCGCGCCGCCTCCCAGTCGTAGCCGGTGCGCCAGTGCTCGACCAGGCGCTTGAGGTGGGCGAGAGGCACGCCGTGGCGCCAGCCGTGGCCGGGCACCTCGTCCGGCCAGCGCACCCGATCGAGCCGCGCGCCCAGGTCGTCGAGGTCGGTCTGGGCGGTTTCGAGGCGGAAGGGCCGGATGTCGGTCAAGGATTCCTCCAGGGTTGTCGTACGTCGTACCGTACGCCATACGGTTCAACCGCGCAAGCGATCCTGGAGCGTTCCACAACGATACGGACGGGCCGCACGGGCAGGACGGCTTCGCGCCCGTGACCCGTGCGGATCACCGCGGGGGTGGCGTCACGCCGGGATGCTCGCGCGTAGCTTGGCCAGCGCCTCGTCATCGTTGAGCGCCGACCCAACGGCCACGGCGCGGCACCCCGCCGCCAGGAAGTCGGCCGCGTTGGCGGCGTCGATCCCGCCGGTGGCGACGAACCGGACGGAGGGGAACGGCGCCAGCTGGGCGATGATCCAGTTGGCCCCCAGCTGCTTGGCGGGGAACGCCTTGAGCCAGGTGAAGCCGTGCGCGAGGGCAACGGCGATCTCCGTGGCGGTGGCCACGCCCGGCAGGTGCGGCAGCCCGAGGCGGCGCGATTCGGCGACGACCTCGGGGTGCAGGCCGGGCGCGACCGTGAACGCCGCCCCCAGGTCGTGCACCGCCGACAGCTGCGCGGCCGTGGTCACCGTTCCCGCGCCGACGCTCTTCCCGCGCTCTTTCGCGGCCTCGACGGCCGCCCGGAGCGACGGCAGCGCGCTGGACGTCTGCACGGGCACCTCGATGAGCTCGACCCCGAACTCCCAGGCCCGCTCGCACATCGCCACGGTCGCCTCGGGGTCGAGGTTGCGGAAGATGCCGAGGATCGGGATGCGGTCGAGGTGCCGGCCGAAGAACTGATCGGCGTCCATGGATGTTTCCTCCTCGGCCCTAATGATCACGACATTTCGCAATATATCGGACGGCCTGGCCGGACCAGGCGGGCAGCCCTACTCCTCGACCGCCTTGAGCACCGCGTCCGCGATCGAGCGCGGGTCCACCCCGAAGTGGCGGCGTACGTCCTCACGCGGGCCCGAAAGCCCGAACCCGTCGGTGCCGAGCGACGTCCACGGCCGGTCGATCCAGGGCCGGATCTGGTCGGGCACCGCCCGCATCCAGTCGCTGACCGCGATCACCGGCCCAGTCATCCCCGCCATGGCCTGCCGCAGGTAGGGCACGCCCGTCGCGGTCATGGCCTCCCTGCGCAGTTCGCTCCACGAGGTCACCGACCACACGTCGACGCCGACGCCGTACTCCTCCTCCAGCAGCCGCTGCGCCTCCAGCGCCCAGTGGATCGCGGTGCCGCTGGCCAGCAGGTGGGCGGCGCCGCCTCCGGCGGAGTAGCGGTAGATGCCCTTGACGATGCCCTCCTCGATGCCCTTCCCGGGACCCTCGGGCATCTCGGGCTGCGGCATCGGCTCGTTGTAGAGGGTCAGGTAGTAGAACACGTTCTCGGCCGCGGGGCCGTACATGCGTCTGAGCCCGTCCCGCACGATCACCCCCACCTCGTACGCGAAGGCGGGGTCGTAGGCCAGGCACGCGGGGTTGGCCGAGGCGAGCAGCTGCGAGTGCCCGTCGGCGTGCTGCAGCCCCTCCCCCGTCATCGTGGTGCGCCCGGCGGTCGCGCCGATGAGGAATCCGCGGCCGAGCTGGTCGGCCAGGGCCCACATCTGGTCGCCGGTCCGCTGCCAGCCGAACATCGAGTAGAAGATGTAGAAGGGGATCATCGGCTCGCCGTGGGTGGCGTAGCTGGAGGCCGCGGCGGTGAACGACGCCATCGACCCCGCCTCGGTGATGCCCTCGATGAGGATCTGCCCGTCGACCGCCTCCTTGTACGACAGCAGCAGCTCCCTGTCGACGGCGTCGTAGCGCTGGCCGTGGGGCGAGTAGATCTTCGCGGTGGGGAAGAGCGACTCCATGCCGAACGTCCTGGCCTCGTCGGGCACGATCGGCACCCAGCGCCGCCCGGTCTCCGGCTCCCGCATCAGGTCTTTGACCAGCCGGACGAACGCCATCGTGGTGGCCACCGGCTGCGCCGAGCCCTTGGCCAGGCCGCGGAAGGGCCGCTCGCCGGGCTGCGGCAGGAGCTGGTGGGAGGCCGTGCGCCGGGGAATCGGCCCGCCCAGGGCGGATCGCCGCTCGGCGATGTAGCGTGCCTCGGGCGAATCAGGGCCGGGGTGCAGGTAGGGCGGCAGCTCACCGTCGAGCGCCCCGGCGGGAAGAGGCAGGCCGAGCCGCTCGCCCATGACGCGGAACTCGTCCTGCGTGAGCTTCTTCACCTGGTGGTTGGCGTTGCGCGCCTCGATCCCGGCGCCGAGCGTCCAGCCCTTGACCGTCTGGACGAGGACGACGGTGGGCGCGTCGGTGTGCTCCAGCGCCTTGCGGTAGGCGGCGTACACCTTGCGCGGCTCGTGGCCCGCCCGCGACCCGCCGACGACGCGCCGCAGGTCCTCGTCGGAGTGCGGCACGTCCAGGCCGTGGAACAGGTGCTCTCTGATGTAGGCGCCGGACGAGGCGGCGTACGTCTGGAACTGGCCGTCGGGCACCTCACCGAGCCTGGCCACCAGCTCGTCGGAGCCGAGCAGGTCGTCCCACTCCCGACCCCACAGCGCCTTGACGACGTGCCAGCCGGCGCCCCTGAAGACGCTCTCCAGCTCCTGCACGACACGGGTGTTGCCGCGGACGGGTCCGTCGAGCCGCTGGAGGTTACAGTTGATCACGAAGGTGAGGTTGCCGAGCCCCTCCCGTGCCGCCAGCGTGAGGGCGGCGGTGGACTCGGGCTCGTCCATCTCTCCGTCGCCGAGGAAGGCCCAGACATGGCTGCGCGAGGTGTCCTTGATGCCGCGATTGTGCAGGTAGCGGTTGAACCTGGCCTGGTAGATCGCGTTGAGCGGGCCGAGCCCCATCGATACGGTGGGAAACTGCCAGAAGTCCGGCATGGCCCTCGGGTGCGGGTAGGACGGCAGCCCTCCCTCGGGTTCGCGGCGGAACAGGTCGAGGTGCTCCTCGCTCAGCCGTCCTTCCAGGAAGGCGCGGGCGTAGACGCCGGGAGAGGCGTGCCCCTGGAAATAGACCTGGTCGTGGCCGGCGTGGAAGAAGTGGTTGAACCCCACCTCATAGAGCCAGGCGGCCGAGGCGTAGGTGGCCAGGTGACCGCCGAGCCCCAGCTTGGCGCCCCGGGTGACCATGGCCGCGGCGTTCCACCGGTCGTAGGCCGCGACTCGCTCCTCCAGCGCGAGGTCGCCCGGGTAGGCGGGTTCCTCCGCCGTGGGCACCGTGTTGAGATAGCGCGTGCTCGTGGCCAGCCTGCGCAGCAGGTAGTCGGCCCGATCGGGACCGGCCTCCCGCCGGACCGCCTCGAGCGATTCGAGCCATTCGGCGGTCTCCTGAGGATCCAGATCTCTCTGCATGCTTCCATTAAACACCCTATGATCGATCATATGATGAGAGGACTACTCCGTGGAGCCTGTGGCGCGGCCGCCGCTGCGTGACGAGATCCGCGACGTGCTGGTCGAGGGCATGATCAGCGGCCGCTGGGAGCCCGGGGACCGCATCGTGGAGCGCCGTCTGGCCGCCGAGCTCCAGGTCAGCCAGGCACCCGTACGCGAGGCGCTGCGCGAGCTCGAAGCCCTCAGGCTGGTCGAGTCCTCACCCAACAAGGGCGCGCGGGTGCGCGGCTTCACCCCGGCCGACCTGCGCGAGGTCTACCAGGTGCGGGCGGGCCTCGAGGAGACGGCCACCCGCCTGGGCAGCCCCTCCGTCCCCGCGCTGCGGGCACACGTGGCCCGCATGCACGACGCCGCCGCCGCCGGCTCGCTCGACGGCCAGGTGCGCCACCTCGTCGGCTTCCACCGCGAGATCGTGGCCGCGTCCGGCAACGCGGTGCTGGTCTCGGTGTGGGAGTCGCTGGGCATCGAGGTGTGGACGCACGTGTCGATCCGGCTGTTCAGGATGCGGCCGTACGAGAACGCCGCCGACCACGAGCCCCTCGTCGAGTCCTTCGACCGCGGCGACCCGGAGGTCGGCCGCCTGCTGCGGGACCACGTGCTCGGCTACGCCCCCTGAGCGAACGGGTCAGGCGAGGGCATCGCGGACGGCGCGCAACATCCGGGACAACTCCGCGGCCTCGGCGGCGGACAACTCGATGGCCTCCGGCGCGTTGAACTCCTCCACCTTGGGCTGTGCCCGGGCCAGCAGCTCACGGCCCGCCTCGGTGATCCGCAACCCCGTCCTGCGCCCGCGCCCCCCTGGACCGTCGCGCTCGACCAGGCCGCGCTTGAGCAGGGACACGAACAACTCGTTCATGCTCTGCGGACGCACCATGACCGCGCGGGCGAGCTCGGCCTGGCTGAGATCCTCTCCGGAGGCGAGCGTGGCCAGCACGCCGAACTGCGTCGGGGTGAGCCCGACCGAGGCGAAGAGCGCAGTGAAACCCCTGGCGACCACGTGGGAGGTCTGGATCAGCTCCCAGAGCGGCAGGTCCGGCTCCCCGTCGGGCCAGGCCCCGTAGCCGGGCCGCCGCTCAGGCAACGCGGGCTCCCGTCACGCGGCGGCCGAGCCGGGCGGCCGTGGCCAGAGCGGGCAGGCTCAGCCGCGCCAGCCCCGTCCCGACCGGGCCGGCGAGCCGGTGCACCCAGCCCAGCGGCTGCATCGACGTGCGGATCGCGTCGCCCGCGTAGGCGGCCATCCCGCTCTGGTAGCGGTGCACGGCCATCGGGACGGTGGACTCCCCCGCGTGCGCGCGGGCCAGCTCGCCGGCCAGGAGGTCGGCGTCGCGGATCGCGGTGGCCGCGGCACGCCCGCCGGTGGGCGGCATGGCGTGGACGGCGTCGCCCAGCGCGGTGACGGCGCCGGCCGACCAGGGCGTCAGGTCTGCGGCGGGGTCGGCGGCGTGGAAGCGGAAGAACGCCACAGTGGCCGGGTCGCCGGCGCGGACGAGCGCGCGCAACCGCCCGTCCCAGCCGTCGAGCAGCACGCCGGTGACCCGTATGAGGCCCGCGCCGTCCAGCTCGCGAGGCCTGCCGGGGAAGCGGCCGTCGGGCGCGAGGAGGCCCCAGATGAGCGCGGGCTCCTCGAGCATGGCGGGCACGCCGGCGCAGGAGGAGGGGTCGACCACGGCGCCTGCCGCCGGGTCGTGGACGGTGACGAACATCCCGATGCCGCCCGGCCCGAAGGCCAGCGCCGGCCCCTCGGCCAGCAGCGCGGGGACGAGCGGGCGGGTCCGGCCGTCCAGCGGGGTGCGGCCGGCGATGCCGCTCACCCCGGCGGGGGCCGACGTCGGGCGACCGGCGAGCGCCGCGGCGACCCGCGAGCCCACGCCGTCTGCCCCGACGAGGAGATCGCCCCGGTCGGTGCTCCCGTCGGCGAAGTGCGCCGTGACCGTGCCGTCGGGATGTGCCCGGTGGCCGGTGAACTCGGCGCCGAACCTCAGCGCGTCGTCCAGCCCGTGAGCCAGGAGCCGGCGCAGCGGGATGCGGCCGATCATGAGTGTCTCCAGCGCGCGTTCGCGCGGCTCGGCGAACAGCAGCCGCATCCGGTGGTCGGCGACGGCGAAGCGGCGGAACGCCTGCCACCCCGCCGAGCTGCCCAGAAGCGCCTGGTAGTGATCGGGCGCGAGGTGGCGGCGCAGCGCCGCGCAGGCCAGGTCGTCGAGGTGAAGCCGGTAGCCGCCGGTCGCCTCCACGGCCGGGTCGCGCTCGTGGACCGCGACCTCGATCCCGGCACGCCGCAGCGCCTGGGCGAGGGTCAGCCCGCCCATGCCGGCTCCGATGATCAGCACCTTCATGGCCGCTCCTCTATCAGGGACCTGATTTCATTAATAAGGTACCTGATACTTGAGCGTCATGTCAGGCGACCTCAGCCGTCCTCGTTCAGCAGGGCCAGGTCACGTGGCGTGAGCGTCGTGGTCTCCAGCAGCTCCACGATCAGGTTGTGGTTGAGCGCGTTGCCGACCGGCTCGCCGACCTCGTCGCGGGTCAGCCCCCGCACCTCCTTGCCGGACAGGGCGGCGCGCACCCGTTCCACCACGTTGGCCGCGCGATGTGGTGTCCAGCGGGCGCTCCCGGACAGGGCGTTCAGCTCCTCCGACACCTGGTTCCACGACAGCGGCTGCGCGTACTCCTCCTGGCGCAGGTAACGCTGGGCGAGCGAGGTCAGGACGAGCCGCTCGGCGGGCTCCAGTTTCCACGCCTGGCGCGGCCCGGTCGGGTCATGCGGCTCGGCGCGTGGCCGGTCCGCCGTGCCGCCCACCACCCACACCTCGAGCAGGTGCTCGACGCGCGGCCCCGTACGGATGAACAGCGGGCTGTAGCCCGGCTCCAGCGGCACCTCGGCGCCTTCCACCAGCAGGTTGGAGCGCGGCAGCCGGATGGGCAGGCGTCCCTCGTTACGGATCCACCACTCGGTGCCGTAGCAGGTCAACCGGCCGTGACAGCGGCTCACGCACGGGTCCCCCGCGCCCACGCACAGGTGCACGTCGGGCTCGTTGCGCCCGAACAGCAGGGGGAAGCCGTACTTGGGCGGAGCCACCAGCCCTCCCTTGGCGGCCATGAGGAAGAGCGTGCCGACAGGCGCTTGCGGCACGCCCGACGCCAGGTCCCCCACGGAAACCGGAAGCAGGTCCACCCGGGATCTGTCGGTCATGGTCCGAGAATGGCAGGCGCCCGGCCACCCCGCACCCCGATCCTCGCGGATCGCCCGGGTGACTCTCCCGGCCCGGGCGATGACGGTGGTCTCCGCAACCAGGTCCCGTGCGACGACGGTGTTCTCCGCAAACAGGTCCTGAAGGAGGACGCGAGCGAGGCGAGCTCCGTGAGATGATCAAGATCATGACTGATCTGCCTGGCTCAGGGACCGCCGGTCGAGCACAGAGCACCCCGCCGGCGGGCATGGCCTTAGGTTCCGGCGACGGAGGCCCCGGCCCGGGCGCGAGCGCGGCCGCGACCAGCATCGGGCAGATCGCCGGGCTGCGGCCGCGCCGCGGCCCGCAGGACGCGGGAGAGGTGCCCGGCGACGACGTCGACCTGCTCGACTCCCTCGATCCGCTGAGCTGGCGCACGGCGGCGGCCTGGCTGCGGGAAAGGCCGTCCGCGGCCACCAGGCAGGTCCGCCTGCGGGTCCTGGCCGCGTTCCTGCGCTGGCTGTGCGAGGCCGAGCCGTCCGTCGAGCTGCTCGCGGTCACCGGAGCCCACCTCGACACCTACTGTGACGCGGCGCGCGCCGGCGCCCTCACCATCGGTGTCCGCGTGCCCGGCAAGCCCCTGGCGAACGCGACGGTGAGCAGGAAACGCGGCGTGCTGTCCTCCTTCTACGCCTTCGCCTGGCGGTCCGGCGCCGTGCGCCACGACCGCGTCGCCGGCTCCGGCACCGGCACCGGCGCGCTCACCCGGGAGGACCGCAGGCTGCTCCGCCAGGGTGTCGCCCGGCTGGCCGCCGACGGCCGGCAGGCCGAGGCCGCGGCCGTCGCGCTGCTGGACGCCACCGGCGCCGCCGCCGACGCCCTGGCCGAGCTGACCCTCCAGGATCTGCACCCGGTGGCCGGCGGCGAGCTCGCCATCGTCACCGTGCACGACAGCCGCGGCGACATCGTCGCCTTCCCGGTGCCGCCCCCGGTCCGGCCGCTGCTGGAGGCGCTGTCGTCGGACCGGGCCGCCGGGGAGCCGCTGCTCAGGCGGGACGACGGGCGGCCCGTGGACGTGGAATGGCTGAGGGACGCGCTCGCCGAGGCGGCCCTCGCCGGCGGCATCCCGCGGCAGCGGGCGAAGCTGCTGCACCCGTACATGTTGCGGGCCATCACGGCGGCCGATCGCGCGCCCCTATGACGGCGCACGCCGCTTTGCTAGAAAGGCGGAAACAGACGGCGAAAGGGCGCATATGACCGCGGAGCGGGTTCAAGCCAGGGTGTTCGGTGAGGTGGCCGACGAGTACGACAGGATCCGCCCCGCCTACCCTGACGCTCTGGTGGACGACGTCCTCGCCTACGCCCGGCTCGACGGCGCGCCGGCCGTCGAGCCGGGCGCGGGCACGGGCAAGGCCACGGCGATGTTCGCGGCCCGCGGCATCGATCTCACCGCCGTCGAGCCCGACGCCGCGATGGCCGGCGTCCTGGACCGGCGGCTGGGCGAGCGCTCCGGCGTGAGCGTCGTGATCTCCTCGTTTGAGGACTTCCGGCCGGAACGGGCGTTCGGCCTGCTGTACAGCGCGCAGGCTTGGCACTGGGTCGACCCCGACGTCAGATGGCGCAAGGCGGCCGAGGTGCTCGCCCCGGGAGGCGCCGTCGCCCTGTTCTGGCACGTCGACATGATCAAGGACGCCGCGGTGCTGGACGCGGCGCTCGCCGTCTACCGGGCGCACACACCGCACATCGTCCCGGACACCGGGCTGCCGACCGAGGCGTCGATCGAGACGTCGGGGTGGTGGCGGGAACTGGAACGGCAGACCGCGTTCCAGGACCTGTCGGCCCGGCTCTATCCGTCGGAGCGCACGCTCTCCACCACCGACTACCTCGCGCTGCTGACCACGCGCTCGGCCATCCGGATGCTCGGCGACGACGTGCGGGCCGGCTTCCTCGGCGCGCTGCGCGACGTCCTCGGCGACCAGGTGACGCTGAGCGTGACGACGGCCCTCTATCTCGCCCGCCGCACCCCGTGAACGCGGATCCCCGCCTTACCGGGCCACTCCCCTTGACGAGCCGGCGAACCGCTCCTGGACGGACGTCGATCCCGCGCCGAACCGGGTGCCGGTCACGTTCAGGGTTTCCACGGCGATCGCCCGCTGGGATCTCGCGAGCATCGTCGTCGTCTTGTGCAGGAAATCCGCTTGCTGGCTGACCACGTCGAGGTGGACCTTGGCGAGCCGCTTCACAGCTCTGGCCCGGTTGCTCGCGCGGCGCTGCTTCCTCGAGACCGCCTTGCTCGCCTTACGCAGCCTGCGCAGGGCGGCCTTGAGCGGCTTCGGTCGCGCGACCTCCCGAGCGGCGCGCAGGGCGTCTTCGGCGCGACGGGCGGCCGAGTGCCTGCCGTACGGGCGGGCGCAGAACGAGGTGAGGACTTCGGTCATGTCGGGCACCAGAGCGTCATCCACCTCGGCGTCGTCGATGACGACCGGGACCGGCATCCCCGTTCCGCGCCCACTTGATGACCTAGCTAACAGCTAACGGCCCCGGGCCCGGCTGGCGTGGGCCGGCCCGGGGTGAGGGCGTGGTCCGGCCGGGGGTCGCCAATCCCTCCGGCCAGGCCGTGGCCCGCGGCCCTCTTCTTTCAGGGCCGCCGTCCGAGTGGCAGGATTCGAACCTGCGTCGCTCCTGCACCCAAAGCAGGCGGGCGGCCAAACTGCCCCACACTCGGTCGCGTACGAAAAAGCCGCCTCGATATCCTTGAGGCGGCTTTCTGGAAATCCGAGGAACGGATTATCCGGAAAGCCTTCGCAGCGGCCGGGGAAGGGCCGCCGACGGCCGGATGGTGCCCAGTTCGCGCATGTCGCCGCCCTTTCCGCCGCTCATCAGCCGTCCTTGACCCTTTTACGGTAAACCCGTGACCGGCGCGGTTGCCACCTATTTATCGCCGGTCGCGGTCGTCGGTCCAGCTCACGCCGGCGCGTGTCTCCGGAGTGTCGACGCGGAAGCGGGGCAGCGCGTCGGGGTAGTTCTCGCGGACGTGCTCGACGAGGAACTCGCGTACGTCGCACTTGAGGTCCCAGGACGACGGCGAGTCGGCGGCGCTCATCAGGGCGCGCAACTCGACCAGCCCGTTCGGCAGCACGTCGGTGACCTGGAGGGTCCACTCCTTCTGGTCCCACAGCGGGTTGTCCTGCAGGAACGCGTACAGCGCCTCCCGCAGTTTCGGCACCGGCACCGACCAGTCCACCCGCAGGTACACCACGGCGAGCACCCGGCTGCCGTGCCTGGTCCAGTTCTCGAACGGGTTCTGGGTGAAGTACGACACCGGCAGGACCAGCCGCCGCTCGTCCCACAGCCGCAGCACGACGTAGGTGAGCGTGAGCTCCTCGATCCTGCCCCACTCCTTCTCGACGACGACCACGTCCTCAAGGCGGAGCGCGTCGCTGAAGGCGAGCTGGAGCCCGGCCAGCGCGTTGCCGATGGTCGGCTGGGCCGCGATGCCGACGATGGCGCCGGCGATGCCCGCCGAGGCGAGCAGGCCCGCGCCGAGCGCCCGCATCTGGGGGAAGGAGAAGAGCATGGCGCCGAGCGCTATCACGATGAAGGCTGCGGAGGCGATGCGGCGGACCAGCGCGATCTGCGTCATGATCCGCCGCGCCCGGCGGTTGCGGTCCCCTTCGACCTGGACCAGCCGGTCGAGCACGACGTCCGTCAGCGCGTACGTGGCCTGCACGATCAGCCAGGTGACCGCGGCGATCGTGACCAGGCCGAGCGCGTGCTCGACCGATGCGGCCAGGGCGCGCTCTGCGGGCGTGGGGCCGAGCATGCCCGGCCCGAACACCAGGTTGCCCGCCACCACGACGGCCACCGCGAACGCGGGCCAGGTGCAGTGCTCCACGAGGTGACGGGCGAGCGCCCACTTGCGCCCCACCCGGTTCAGCATCCGCCGGAGCACTTCCACCAGGAGGATCGAGCCGATCACCGCGATGGCGAGGATCGGCCAGCCCGCCGAATACTGCACTCGATCCCCCTATGTCCTAAAAAGATTCGTCAAAACTCACATTGCCCTCAACCGCCACTTGGTAAGCCGAGACCCGCCGCTCGAAGAAGTTGGCCAGCTCCTGCACGTCCTGCAACTCCATGAACCCGAACGGGTTGGCTGTACCGTACCTTCTCGGCAGCCCCAGCCGGGCCAGCCGCTGATCGGCGACATATTCCAGGTAGTGCCGCATCTGCGTCACCCCCATGCCCATCATGCCGTCCCCGCACAAATCCTCCGCGAAGGCCAGCTCGGCGGCCACCGCCTCCTCCAGCATGCCGGTGACCTGCTCGCCCAGCTCGTCGTCGAACAGCGAGGGCTCCTCGGCCCTGACCGTGTCGACCACGCTGAACGCGAACTCCATGTGCATGGACTCATCCCTGAACACCCAGTTCGTCCCGGTGGCCAGGCCGTTGAGCAGGCCGCGGGAGCGGAACCAGTACACGTACGCGAAGGCTCCGTAGAAGAACAGGCCCTCGATGCAGGCGGCGAAGCAGATGAGGTTGAGCAGGAACTGGCGGCGCTCGGCCGCCGTCTCCAGCCGTCGGAGGCCGTTGATCGAGTCGATCCACTTGAAGCAGAACTCCGCCTTGTCCCGGATCGACGGGATGTGCTCGATCGCGGCGAAGGCCTTCACCCGCTCGTCGGGGTCGGGCAGGTAGGTGTCCAGCAGGGTCAGGTAGAACTGCACGTGCACGGCCTCCTCGAAGAGCTGCCTGCTGAGATACAGGCGCGCCTCGGGGGCGTTGACGTGCTGGTAGAGGTTGAGCACGAGGTTGTTGGCCACGATGGAGTCGCCGGTCGCGAAGAAGGCGACCAGGCGGTTGATCAGGTGCCGTTCCTGCGGCGTCATCCTGGCCAGGTCGGCCAGGTCCGTGTGCAGGTCCACCTCCTCGACCGTCCACGTGTTGCGGATGGCCGCGCGGTAACGCTCGTAGAAGTCGGGATAGCGCATGGGGCGCAGGGTGAGGTCCATTCCGGGGTCGAGCAGCACGACGGGCTCCTTACTGGCAGGCTTCGCAGGTTTCCGGGTTCTCGAGCGAGCACGCGACGGCGTCAGTCGTCGCGTAGGCGGACAGCGCGGCAAAGTCGCTCCGCGATTCCTGGGGGGTCGCGGGGGGCTCGCCCCCCGCGAGGACCGTCGTCTGGGCGATGCGGGTGGCGGGACGCGAGCGCAGGTAGTACGTCGTCTTCAGGCCCTGCTTCCAGGCGTAGGCGTACATCGAGGAGAGCTTGCCGATCGTCGGACCGGCCATGAAGAGGTTGAGCGACTGCGACTGGTCGATGTACGGCTGGCGCGCGGCGGCCAGGTCGATCAGCGCCTTCTGCGGCAGCTCCCAGGCCGTGCGGTAGAGGGCCTTGAGATCGTCAGGGATGCCGGGGATCGACTGGATCGAGCCGTCGGCCCGCTTGATGTCGTCGCGCAACCGTTGCGTCCACAGCCCGCGCGCCTGCAGGTCGGCCACCAGATAGCGGTTGACCTGGAGGAACTCGCCCGACAGCGTCTCGCGCTTGAACACGTTGGACACCTGCGGCTCGACGCACTCGTAACAGCCGGCGATGGAGGCGATCGTGGCGGTCGGCGCGATGGCGATCATGAGAGAGTTGCGCAGGCCGGTCGTCGCGATCTTGTCGCGCAGGGCGTCCCAGCGCGGCGTGCTCGCCAC
This sequence comes from Nonomuraea diastatica, assembly GCF_004349015.1. NCBI lineage: Bacteria > Bacillati > Actinomycetota > Actinomycetes > Streptosporangiales > Streptosporangiaceae > Nonomuraea > Nonomuraea diastatica. The sequence goes on along the minus strand of NZ_SMKP01000029.1, from coordinate 26,070 downwards.
GTAGTGATCGGGGTGCAGCACTCCTCCGGCGGCCCGGGTTTCGGCGTACGACGGGTGCCTTCCGCGCTCGGCGGCCAGGTCGGCCGAGGTCTCGTAGGCGGCCAGCGCGATCTCCTCGGCGATCCGCGTGGACAGCTCCAGTGCCGCGGGCGAGTCGAACGGCAGCCGCAGCGTGAAAAACACGTCGGCCAGCCCCATGACGCCGAGCCCGATCGGCCGCCACCGCCGGTTGGCCGCCTCGGCCTCGGGCGTCGGGTAGAAGCCGAGGTCGATGGTGCGGTCGAGGAAGCGCACCGCCGTGCACACGGTCCGGCGCAGCCGCTCCCAGTCGACGTCGCCGCCCGCCAGGCAGGCGGCCAGGTTGACGGAGCCGAGATTGCAGACGGCCGTCTCCCCGTCGCTGGTGACCTCCAGGATCTCGGTGCACAGGTTGGACAGGTGGATGACGTTCCCGGGGCGGCCGGTCTGGTTGGAGGTGCGGTTGGCGGCGTCCTTGAAGGTCATCCAGCCGTTGCCGGTCTGGGCGAGGGTGCGCATCATCCGGCCGTACAAAGTCCTGGCGGGGATCCGCCGGACGTGCCGCCCCGCCGCCTCGTACGCGCGGTAGGCGGCGGTGAACTCCTCCCCGTACAGGTCCGTGAGGTCGGGCGTCTCCTTGGGGTCGAACAGCGACCAGGGCTCGTCGGCCTCCACGCGGCGCATGAACTCGTCGGGCACCCAGTTGGCCAGGTTGAGGTTGTGGGTGCGGCGGGCGTCCTCGCCGGTGTTGTCGCGCAGCTCCAGGAACTCCTCGATGTCGGCATGCCAGGTCTCCAGGTAGACGCAGGCCGCGCCCTTGCGCCGGCCGCCCTGGTTGACCGCCGCCACCGACGCGTCGAGCGTGCGCAACCAGGGCACGATGCCGTTGGAGTGGCCGTTCGTGCCCCTGATCAGGGAGCCGCGCGAACGCACCCGGGTCCAGGAGACGCCGATGCCTCCGGCGTACTTGGAGAGCCGGGCCACCTGCCCGTACCGGTCGTAGATGCCCTCCAGCTCGTCGCGCGGCGAGTCGAGCAGGAAGCACGACGACAGCTGCGGCCGGCGCGCGCCCGCGTTGAAGAGGGTGGGCGAGCTCGGCAGGTAGGACAGGCTGGACATCAGCGCGTAGAGCTCGGCCGCCTCGGCGACCGACTCCGCCAGCCCGCAGGCCACGCGGAGGAAAAAGTGCTGCGGCCGCTCCAGCACCGCCCGCGTCTCAGGATGGCGCAGCAGGTAGCGGTCATAGACCGTGCGCAACCCGAAATACTCGAACCGGCCGTCCGCCTCCGGGCAGATCAGCGCGTCCAGCTCGGCGGCGTGCGCGGTGACGAACTCTGCCAGCCCGTCCTGGATCAGCCCTGCCGCGTGGGTGGCCGCGATCGACTCGGAGAAGGAGCGCACCCCGTGCCCGGCCGCCTCGGCGGCGATCTCCTCGGCCAGCAGCCCGGCGGCGACCCGGGAACTGGCCGGATCGGTGATCACCCGGGCGGCGGCCTGCTCGATGGCCAGGCGGCGGTCAACCTCAACGATCTGCGTCACGTGCTCTCTCCTCGCGAGCTCATCCCCGTGAGGGCACGCGAGAGCACGGCGGCATGGACTCACGGCCGCACCGGCCCCCGGCCCTCCCTCGAGGCCATGGACACTGCGTGCCGGGCGATGGCCCGGCATGTCGCCGGCAGGTCTTCGGGCTCGCGGGCGTGCTCGTCGGCGCCTACTGGCCGTCGCTTCCCGGATCGCTCCAGTGCGTGTGACGGCGGTCGTTCCCGCTCACCGCTGCGGGGCAGCCCCGGAATCGCACCGGGTTCCCTTTTACTCCGCCTCCGGAGAGGCGAACCAGCGACGACCAGGATCCTACATCTAGTGGCGGATCCCGCAACCACCCCTGCATATTGTGGATTTGGTCGTGTCGACCATCCCGAGGTCCCGCAGCACCTCGCGCGTGCGCCGGGCCTCGGAGGCGAGCCACAGCTCGAAGTCATCGCCGGCGAGCGGGATCGAGACCCACCCGGCGGCCCGGCAGGCCGCCTCCCAGCCGGCCGAGCGGGTCACCTCGTCGCACATGCCGACGGCCGACTCACGGCTCTCATCCGGCATGTCGTGAGCGCCGAAGGCCGCCATCCAGTCCACGAAATCCACCCGTACGCCGGATTCCAGCAACGTCGGCACGTCAAGGTCCGGCACCCGCTCGGCCGAGGACACCGCGAGCGCCCTGATCCGGCCGCGCCCGATGATCGTGCGCCACTCCGCGACCCGGCCCGCGGCGGCGACCGCCTTGCCGGACGACAACGCGGCGACCACCTCGTGGCGGCTGGGGTAGCCGGTGTAGTCGACCTGCCGGGTGTCCGCGCCGAGCCCTTTGGCGATCAGGCCGAACAGCAGGTGGTCGGGGTCGCCCTGCGGACCGCCGGCCAGCAACGTCTGCCCGGGCCTGGCGCGCAGGGCGGCGCCGAAGTCGCCGAACTCCTTGAACCGGGAGCTCTCAGGCACGACCACGACCTCGACCTCGCCGGCCAGCCTGGCCAGCGGGGTGGCGGCGTCGAGCAGGCTCTGGCCCTGGTTGAGCTCGGCGGCGGCCAGCGCCCCCAGGCCGGTCACCGTGACCTTCGGGCCCTCGCCCGTCTCGTACCCGGCGGCGCGCGCCACGCCGGCGAACACGTGCCCCGGGCGGGCCCACCGGCGCCCGCCGGGGTTGATCGAGAATCGGGTGCGCAACACGGACGCGCCTCCGGTGGACCTCTGCGTGCCGCAGCCGGCCGCGCACGCGGCCACGCCCAGCCCCCAGGCCAAGAACCGCCGTCGCCGCATGCGCCCCTCCCCAAGCCTCCCCAGTCACTCCAGGTTATTGGCTCATCGCGAAGCGTCACGCACCGGGTCGCGTCGGACTCCTGCGTTTCGCTGGTACGGGCACGGCCGGGGCCCCGTCGCCCGGATACGGCCAAGCCCGCCGCCAGCCGGGTCGCCCTTCCCGCCGTCTCCTGCCCGCCGTCAGCCGGGTTTCCTGCCGACCCCCGCCATCAGCGACGACGGCAGCGACCAGTCTCCCACCAGCTTGGGGCGGTCGGGACGCCAGTCGGTGGCCTGCACGAGCCCCGGCGGCTCCAGCGGGAAGTCGCCGAAGAACGCGCGGATCTCGGACGGCGAACGATCGGCGCCCGCCGCGGACGAGCCCTGGGAGGGGAACCTGGCGCGGTCGCCGTCCTTGCGGGCCATCGTCGTCGCGTGGGAGATCACCAGGTGGCTGCCGGGTGCCACCCGCTCGCGCAGCGCCGCCACCGCGTTCTGCGGGCCGGCCGTGTCGGGGATGAAGTGCAGGATCGACACCAGCAGCACCCCGACTGGCTCGGCCAGGTCGAGCAGGGCGCCCGCCCGCGCCAGCACCTCGTCGGTGTCGAGCAGGTCGGCCTCCACGAAGACGGCCCTGCCCGAATTCTCGAGCAGGGCCCTGGAGTGCGCGGCGACGACCGGATCATGATCGACGTAGACGACCTGGGCCTCGGGCGCCACCTCGTGCGCGCTGCCCTGGGTCGGCAGCCCGCTGCCCAGGTCGAGGAACTGGCGGACCCCCGCAGCGGCCACGTAGCGCACGGCACGCTGAAGGAAGGCCCGGTTCGCGCGGGCCAGCGGGACCGCCTCCGGGACCAGCTCGGCGAGCTGGTCGAGGGCCAGGCGGTCGACCGCGAAGTTGTCCTTCCCGCCGAGCATGTAGTCGTACATGCGTGCGGGATTGGGCCTCTGATGGTCGAACTGCCGCACAGTATCGAATTTATGTCGTTTGAAGCCGGATAACACTACCCTGAGGGGAATGTGGCTGATTTGCGGCTCAATTATTCGACTGTAACGCTCTTGGCGAGGTTGCGCGGCTTGTCTACGTCGCGGCCGAGCGCCACGGCAGCATGGTACGCGAGCAGCTGCAACGGGATCGTGAGCAGGATCGGATCGAGCTCGATCTCGTTCTTCGGGATCACGATGGCGTCGTCGGCCAGCTTCGGGCCCGGCTCGCGATGGCCCACCATGAGCACCCGTCCGCCGCGGGCGCGGATCTCGCCGAGCGTGGTCAGGTTCTTGTCGAGGAGCTCGTCGTCGGGGACGATCGCGACCGTCGGCATCTCGGGGCCGATCAGGGCAAGAGGGCCGTGCTTGAGCTCGCTGGCCGGATAGGCCTCCGCGTGGACGTAGGAGATCTCCTTGAGCTTCTGCGCGCCCTCGCGGGCCACCGGGTAGCCGCGCACGCGGCCGACGAACATCATGCCGGCGTGGTCGGCGTACTTCTGCGCCAGCTCGGCGATCTTGTCGCTCTGCGCCAGGATCTCCTCGACGTGGCCGGGCAGCCGGCGCAGGCCCTCCACGATGCGCCGCCCGTCGGCCGGCGACAGGTCGCGCACCCGGCCCAGGTGCAGCGCGAGCAGCGCGAACGCCACCGTGGTCGAGGTGAACGCCTTGGTGGAGGCCACCGAGACCTCAGGGCCCGCGTGCAGGTAGATGCCGCCGTCCACCTCGCGGGCGATGGCGCTGCCGACGGCGTTGACGATGCCGATGACCCGGCCGCCCTTGCGCTTGAGCTCCTGCACGGCGGCGAGCGTGTCGTAGGTCTCCCCCGACTGGCTGATCGCGACGTAGAGCGTGTCGGGGTCGACGACGGGGTTGCGGTAGCGGAACTCGCTGGCCGGCTCGGCGTCGGAGGGGATGCGCGCCAGCTCCTCGATGAGCTGCGCCCCGATCTGTCCCGAGTAGTACGCGGAGCCGCAACCGATGATCTTCACCCGGCGGAAGCTCCGCGTCTCGCGGGCGTCCATGTTGAGCCCGCCGAGGTGGGCGACGTGGAAACGCTCGTCGAGGCGGCCGCTCATCGTGCGGGTGATCGTCTCGGGCTGCTCGGAGATCTCTTTGAGCAGGTAGTGCTCGTAGCCGCCGGTGTCGTAGTGGCCGGCGTCCCAGTCGACGGTCAACGGCTCCTTGGCCGTCTCGCGGGCGTCGCTGGCGAAGGTGTGGAACCCGTCGGCCTTCAGCACGGCCAGCTCGCCGTCCTCCAGGTGCACCACCTGGCGCGTGTAGCGGACCAGGGCGGCCACGTCGGACGCGGCGAACATCTCCTTCTCGCCGATGCCGAGCACGATCGGGCTGCCGTTGCGGGCCACGACCACCTCGCCGGGGCGCTCGGCGTCGATGACGGCGATGCCGTACGTGCCGACGACGCTCTTGAGCGTCTTCCTGACGGCCTCCTCCAGCGAGTCGTTCTCGTCGGCGGCGTGGGCGATCAGGTGCGCGAGCACCTCGGTGTCGGTCTCGGAGGCGAACACCACGCCGTCGGCCTCCAGCTTGGCCCGCAGCTCTCCGGCGTTCTCGATGATGCCGTTGTGCACGACCGCGATGCGCTGGTCGGCGGACAGGTGCGGATGGGCGTTGACGTCGCTGGGGACGCCGTGCGTGGCCCAGCGGGTGTGCCCGATGCCCAGGCCGCCCTTGAACCTGACCGGCACGACCTTGGCCAGGTCGGCCACCCGCCCCTTGACCTTACGGACTTTCAGCCCCTTGCTGGACACGACGACCCCGGCCGAGTCGTAGCCCCGGTATTCAAGCCGCTGCAGGCCCTCCAGCAGGATGGGAGCTGCGTCCCTGGGGCCGATGTAGGCCACGATTCCGCACATCGAGTCTCCTGTTCATCCGTAGACGATCCTGCGGAGCTGCCTCAGCGACAGTTCCGGCGCGGCCACGCGGCGCCCGCGTAATTCGGCGGCGATCCTCGGGAAGATCTCGTCGTTCGTGTGGCCGCGCGCCTTCAGCTCGCCATGACGGCGCCGGACGAACTCCTCGGTCGTTTCCGAGAAGTACGCCAGCACGTCGGCGACCACGCGCGCCGCCTCACCGGGGCCGAGCGGGCTCGTCCTCATGAGGTGAGCGATGAGATCTTCGTACGGAGGCCGTGCCGGTGGCACAGACGAGGACCTTACGGCTCTGGAGCGAGACACGCCATGATCCTGCCCGATATCGGGCAAGAACTAACTCCAACGCTCATCGGAGCGCCCTCAGCCCCTGACGGCGCGGCGATCCCGACGCGAACCGGGGAAGGGGATGCCGCGTTCGGCGCCGTCCCAGCCCACATCCCATCCGTATCATCCGCCCCGTCTGACACATCCCTTTCTGGGAACAGTTACGGTGAGTAGTCGCATCGTGACATCCATGGGGGAGATGTTCATGCAGCTCTGGCTCACCACCGTCCTGGCCGCCACCGCGCTGACCGTGCCCGCCGTGCCCGCCGTGCCCGCCGGTCTGGGGTCCGCCGTCGCGTCGCCGGGGCGGCAGGCCGACTTCGCCGCGGCCGCCCGCGAGCACGGGGTTCCGGAGAGCGTGCTGCTCGGCGTGGCGTACCTGGAGTCCCGCTGGGACGCCAACGGCGGGCGGCCGAGCACGGCGGGCGGCTACGGGCCGATGCACCTGGTCGACACGTTCCCCGCCGAGGCGCTCGACGGCACGGTCGGGGACGCGCTCGGCGACGCCCGTGGCGACGAAGCCCGCCCGATGCCCCGCGCGCGCGTCGAGCCGCTCGCCTCCTCCGCGCTGCGGGCCGCGCAGCAGGCGCCGCGGGCGACGCTCCCCCAGGCCGGCCGCCTCATCGGCGTCGCGCCCACCAGGCTCAGGACCGACCCGGCCGCGAACATCAGGGCCGGCGCCGCCCTCCTCGCCTCCTACCAGGACCACCCCAGCTCCAACCCCGCCGACTGGTACGGCGCCGTCGCCCGCTACTCGGGCTCAGAGGATCCGGCCGCCGCCCGCCGCTTCGCCGACGAGGTGTTCTCGGTGCTGCGGGAGGGCATGGAACGCCGCACCGACGACGGACACCTGGTGCGCCTGAACCCCGTACCGGACCTGCCGCCCTTCGTCGACCGCGACGAGAGCGACCTCGACGCCTCCCCCGCCGGCGCACCGCCCTTCACGGACGAGCAGATCGGCACAGACGCCGACACCGGCACCGGCGCAGGCACCGACGCTGACGCCGGCGCGCCCGTCATCACCGACGAGGGGTACGACAGTGCCAAGGCGGAGTCCGGGGCGCGCCACGCGGAGTGCCCCGCCTCGCTCGCCTGCGAGTGGATGCCCGCGGCGCACCGGCGTTTCGGCAAGAAGAAGCACCGCGACTACGGCAACCACGACCGTCTGAGCCGCACCCGGTCCGTCGACTACATCGTCATCCACGACACCGAGGGCACCTACCGGGGCATCCCCTCCCTGGTCCGCAACCCGAAGTACGTGAGCTGGCACTACACGATCCGCTCCCGCGACGGACATGTCGCCCAGCACGCGGCGACCAACGACATCGCCTGGCACGCGGGCAACTGGGACGTCAACACCCGTTCGATCGGCATCGAACACGAGGGATACCTGGCCAAGGGGGGCACGTGGTACACCGAGGCGATGTACCGGGCCTCGGCCAGGCTGGTGAAGTTCCTCGCCGCCAAGCACCGCATCCCGCTCGACCGCGCCCACATCCTGGGCCACGACAACGTCCCGGGCACCACACCGGCGACGGTCGCCGGCATGCACGAGGACCCGGGCCCGTACTGGGACTGGGCACACTATTTCCACCTCATGAACCGGCCGTTCAAGGCGGCGGAGAACGGCGAGTCCATCATCATCCGCCCCTCCTACGCCACCCACCGTCCCCGCTTCACCGGCTGCGACACCGCCAAGCCCGCCAAGGCGTGCCCGCCGCACGGCGCCTCGGCCGTCTGGCTGCACACGGCCCCCAAGGCGTCGGCGCCCCTGGTCAAGGACGTCGGCAAGCACGGGAACAAGGCCGCCACCCACAGCGTGTACGACCACGGCGCCCGCGCCTCCACCGGCCAGCGCTACGCCGTCGCGGAGCGCCGGGACGACTGGACGGCCATCTGGTATCTGGGGCAGAAGGCGTGGTTCCACAACCCGGCCTCGGCTCCGACCGCCATTCCCGCCAAAGGGCTTCTGGTCACGCCCCGGAAGGACAACGTGAAGGTGTACGGCCGGGCCTATCCCGAGAAATCCGCCTACAAGCTCGCCGGCCACCAGCCCCTGCGGCCGCTCCAGTACACGATCGGCACCGGCCAGACGTACACGCTGGGCGACACGGTCACCGGCTCCTACTACGCCGCCAACGCCTTCACGCCGTCGAGGCACGTCACCACCACCGGCCGGCTCCGCTATCACCAGATCCAGCTCGGGCACCGCGTGATGTTCGTGAAGGCCAAGGACATGCGCGTGCTCCACTGAAAACGGCCTCACCCGCCTCGCGCTGCGCACGGGCACTCCAGGAAGACGATATGGTTTTCCTGTGACCGGGGGCCGCACGTCCCCTGAGGGTCCACGCGGAAGTGGCTCAGTGGTAGAGCATCACCTTGCCAAGGTGAGGGTCGCGGGTTCGAATCCCGTCTTCCGCTCGGAGCACGACTCCTGGTGGAGTGGCCGAGAGGCGAGGCAGCGGCCTGCAAAGCCGTCTACACGGGTTCAAATCCCGTCTCCACCTCGGCGACCGGCGGACCCCTCGGGATCCGCTAGAGTAAAGTGCGGCGCACGCGGAAGTGGCTCAGTGGTAGAGCATCACCTTGCCAAGGTGAGGGTCGCGGGTTCGAATCCCGTCTTCCGCTCGGAGTTCACCACTCGACAAGGACGATTAGCTCAGCGGGAGAGCGCTTCCCTGACACGGAAGAGGTCACTGGTTCAATCCCAGTATCGTCCACCAGGCTCCGTAGCAGACCGGGCCTTACCTGGTCAAACAGGAGTTGTAGCCCCATTTCACGGCACATGCCGAGAGTCTGGGGCTTCTTGTTGTTCCGGGTTGATCATGGTTTTGTCAGCACCGGTGCTGACGTTGTGCTGACCCGTGAGGCTCCGCGATTCGGTGGCCTCTCTTGACGACCCTCCAACCACCCTTCAGGCCCGGGTGTGTGTGCAAGTCCGTGCACATTCGGAGCAGTGGAGGCCAGCATGGCGCTACGGTTCAGCGACTACATCCGTTACGAACACTCCGCCACGCCGTACGCCAATCTCGCGGGCGGCGAACTGGTCCGCTGGCTCCCCCGGCACAGGGCATCTGATCTTGCCCTCCTGGGCAACGACTTCCGGCTGTTCGACGAACGACTCGTGCGCTTCGGTCTGCGCTCGGGGGATGGCGAGGCAACCGGTTACGAGGACTCCGATGCTCCGGCCGTGGTCAAGCTGTGCTCCTCAGCCGTCGAGGCCGTCTGGGAACGCGGCATCGACCATGCGGACCACCGGCCTGCCTGATCTCCGCACGTGTCTACATCACCTTCATCCAGCGCCCACGAGGCCCGCCCGGCCATCGGGAAGCGTCTACGAGAGATCCTCCGAGACTCAGGCGTCAAGGCCAGGGCGCTGGCACAGGCAGCCGATTGGGACGAGTCCAAATGCTCTCGCCTCATCAACGGCCGCACTCTGCCATCCGACGACGACATAAGGACTTGGTGCCGGATCTGCGGCGCTGAGGAAGAAATCCCCGATCTGATCGCCGCGAGCCGCGACGCCGACAGCATGTACATGGAGTGGCGGCGGTTGCACCGCAGCGGCAGTGCTCTGCCCTTCGACGTAGCTATCCGCGGGTTTCCGCGTCCACGACCACCGTTTCCACGCCTCTCGCCATGAACGGCTTGAGGGATTGCGGGGTGGCCGACGCGTCGGTGACCAGGGTCCAGGTGTCGGGCATGCGGGCCCAGGCGTGGAACGGGCGGCGGCCCAGCTTGGCGGCGTGGACCAGCAGGTAGATGTGGCGGGAGCGCTGCATCATCAGCTCTTTGAAGCGGGTCTGCTGCAGGCTGGCCTCGCAGATGCCGTCCTCGGCTGTGACGCTGTCGGCACCCAGGAAGACCCGGTCGAAGGTCATCCTGCCCAGCGCCGCCTCGGCCAGCGGGCCGACGAAGCCCTGGCTCACGTGGCGCAGGGTGCCGCCAAGGCATTCGACGTGCACGCCGGTCGCGCCCACCAGCTCCTGCAGGGCGTTCAGGCCCGTGGTGGCCACCGTCAGGTCGACGGCGTGTCGCAGCTCGTGGGCCAGCGCGCCCGTCGTCGAGCCCGAGTCGAGCAGGATCGTCTCCCCTGGGCGGATCTGCGCGGCCGCCCAGGCGGCGATGGCCCGCTTGGCCTCGAACGCCTCCCCGATGCGCTGCCGCAGCGACGCCTCCGGGTGGGTGACGACCGCCATCGCCCCGCCGTACGTGCGCGCCAGCAGCCCGGCCGCCTTGAGATGGGCCAGGTCACGGCGGATGGTGGACGCCGTCACACCCAGCTGGGCCGACAGCTCCTCGACGCTGGCCAGCCCCGTGGTCGTGGCCAGGCGGACGATCTCGTCGCGACGAACCCGCGCTGCGCGGCCCATCGATGGTCCCCTCTCGTCACACGCCCCGCGCGGACGACAGCTCTGCCGCCTGGCGGAGGGCCTCGATCATGCTACCGGCGTCGGCGACGCCCTTCCCCGCGATGTCGAAGGCGGTGCCATGGTCCACCGACGTCCTGATCACCGGCAAGCCCACCGTGATATTCACCCCGGCCTCCAGGCCGAGGATCTTCACCGGTCCGTGCCCCTGGTCGTGGTACATGGCCACGATCAGGTCGTAGTCGCCACGGCCCGCCAGGAAGAACGCCGTGTCGGCGGGAAGCGGGCCGTGCACGTCCATGCCCTCGGCCCGTAGGAGCTCGATCGCGGGGACGATCTTCTCCTCCTCCTCGCCGTACCCGAACAGGCCGTTCTCCCCCGCGTGCGGGTTGATGCCGCACACGCCGATCTTGGGACGCGGCACGCCCGAGCCGCGCATCGCCGTCTCACCCCGGCGTATGGTCCGCTCGACCAGACCGGGCTCGATGCGCGCGACCGCGTCGATCAGGCCGACGTGCGTGGTGACGTGGATCACCTTGACCTTGGGCGTGGACAACATCATCGACACCTCCTCCGTCCCCGTCAGGTGCGCCAGGAGCTCGGTGTGCCCGGGGAAGATGTGCCCGGCCGCGTGCAGCGCCTCCTTGTTCAGGGGTGCCGTGCAGATCGCCTGTACGTCGCCGGACGTCGCCAGCTCGCCGGCCAGCCGTACGTACTCGTAGGCCGCGTGGCCCGCGACCGGCGACACCGCACCCCACGGGAGGTCCTCGGGCAGCAGGCCAGGGTCGATGACGTTGACCCTGCCCGGCTCGAAGACGGCCTCGCCCACACGGTCCACGGTGACCACCTCCGGCCGCAGGCCGAGGTACCCGGCGGCCTTGCGCAGGCGTCCCGCGTCACCGATGACGACAGGGCGGCAGAACGCGGAGGTCTCGGGGGCGAGGAGCGCCCCGACGATGACCTCCGGCCCTACGCCGGAGCCGTCCCCCATGGTGAGGGCGATGAGAGGAGTGCTGCTCATTTCAGCCTTTCTTCGATGGTGGCGCCGCTAACGGTGGTGAAGTGCCGTGGCCTGAGGTGGGCGGCGATGCGCAGGAGGCTGTCCGGGCCGCCGAAACTGCCCGGCCTGGTGACCACGGAACGGCCGTCGGGGGTACGGCAGTGCACGGCGCCGTGGTGCACCTGGCCCAGCGGAGTCAGCTCGTGCACGCCCAGCGCGTCCAGGACTCGCCTTGCGGTTTCCCCGCCGGTCAGGACGAGGTCGGTCTGGGTTCCTTCCAGGGCCTCGCGCACTATCCGGCCGAGGATGGCGGTGAGGGATGGCGGTGCCGCTCCGCGTACGGTCAGCACGGCGATCCCGCCGGCCAGCGCCCGCCGTACCCGCCCCACGACCGGCTCTCGTCCGGCGCCCGTTCTGGGAACCGCCGCCGTGCCGGGTTCTACCGCGTCCAGACCCGCCGCGTCCAGACCCGCCGCGTCCGGGCCCACCGCGCCCTGGTCCATCGCGGCCAGGTCTGCCGCGTCGAGGGTCACGTGCTCGGCGCCGTGCTCGGCGAGTAGCCTGGCCTGCTCCGCCGCTGCCGGTTCCGCCGTGCCGACCACGATGAGCAGCGCGCCTGCGTGCGGTCCGCCGTCCGGGAGAGGCAGCGGCCCGGCAGGCAGCGACGCGGCAGGCGGCGACGTGGGGGCGGCGTTCAGGGCTCGGCCGAGGGCGGCGGCCAGGCCGCCGGCACCCATCAGGCGGGTCGCGAGGTCGTGGGCGAGCGCGGCCGCGACGATCGTGTCCAGGTCGGTGTCCGTCTCCGCATCGCACACGGCCACCCGCCCGCCCGCGACCGTCTTCGCCAGCGTCTCCATGAGCGCGGCCCGCCCGGCCCGGACGGCGGCCAGCGGGACGTCCGCCGACGGCACCCCGTCGAGGGCGGCGGCCACGGTGGCGGGCGCTGGGCGAGGCTCGGCGTGCCAGGCGCGCGTTTCGCGCAAAGGCACCCCGTGGATGAGCGGCACACCGTCCACGACCGTGCGGCCGGCCGACGGCAGCGCGCAGGCGAGCACGACGGGCACGGGCGCCAGGGCCGCCGGCGTGGTCAGGCAGGCGTGGGCGGTGGCGGCGACGGCGCCGCGCAGCAGCGAGTCGATCTTGATGAGGACGTGGCGGCCCGGCGCGCAGGCGAGCGCCTCGCGCACCAGGCCGGCGGCACCGGGACGGTGCCGGGTGTCGAGGTCGGCGACCAGCACGGGCGGCGCGGGCGGCGCGGCGCCGTACGCCGGCCCAGGGAGCGGCCCAGGGAACGGCCCACAGAACGGCCACGACAGCGCGATTCGCGCAGGGCGTGCGGGCGACATGAGCACGGCCGCCGTTTCCGCTGCCCCTGACAGGTCGTCGGCTAGGGCGAGCACCGGAGCGTGGCCCACGCCCCCACCTCCGAACGCCATCGAACTGCGTAAATCACGCGGCAAGTATTGCACGGAACGCGCATATTATGCCACAGTTGCCGGCAAGTAATGCGGCCGTTTCCCGCCCTCAGCACGACATCCCACCTGCTCATCGGAGGGCTGAATGGTTCAGTCCACACCCCCGGAAATCTCACGCCGTGCGTTCCTGCACGTGGGGGCGGCGGCCGGCGCCGGGCTCCTCACCGGCTGCGCGGGCCCCACGGGAAGCCCCGCACCCGGGTCGATGGTCCTCGCGCTCAACCGCTCCCTGGTCTCGCTCGACAACAAGCTCAACCAGTTCGAAGCCGCCGTCACCGTCCAGCGCGGCGTACGCCAGGCGCTGACCAGGATCGGCCCCGACCTCACCCCGCAACCGGTGCTCGCCGAACGTTTCGAGCTCACCTCGCCCACGGAGTGGTCGGTACGGCTGCGCGAGGGCGCCCGCTACTCCGATGGCTCCCCCGTGACCCCCAAGGACGTGGCCACGGCGCTGGAGATGTACCAGAAGGTGAACGGCTCGTTCATCGCGTCCTTCTTCCCCGAGTGGCCCGAGGTGGTCGAGGACGACGCGCGCACCTTCCGCCTGCGCAGCCGGGAGCCGCTGCCGGTTCTCGACTACCTGATGGCCAACATCCTCATCACCCCCTCGGCCGCCAATCAGCCGCAGGAGTTGCAGGCCGGTGTCGGCAGCGGCCCGTACCAGGTCACGCAGTCGAACCGCGGCACGGGCGTCTACACGCTCCAGGCAGATCCCCGGTACTGGGGGCCGAAGCCGGGCGTGCGCACGGTCCACGTGCGGTTCATCCAGGAGGAGTCCAGCCGGGTCGTCGCCCTGCGCAGCGGCGAGATCGACGTGATCGACACGATCTCGCCCGACTCGGCCGAGCAGCTCAGGGGCCTGCCGGACGTCGAGCTGACCTCGGCCGTGGGAACCCGCATCAACCAGCTGTTCTTCAACTTCCGTAAGCCCGCCGGGCATCCGCTGGCCGACGCCCGGGTGCGCCGGGCGCTGACGTTCGCGGTGGACGGCAGGACGCTCGCCGAGGACGTGCTCCAGGGCACGGTCATCCCGGCCGAGGGCGTCGTCAGCGAGGTGCTGGCCGGCGCGGTCAAGACCGGCCGGTACGTCCACGATCCCGCCATGGCCGCCAAGCTCCTGGCGGAGGCGGGCGTGCGGCCCGGCGACCTGAACCTCAGGATCATCTGGGAGACCGGCGAGTTCCCCAGCGACACCCTGCTCATGGAGGGCGTGCAGCAGATGCTCGAACGCGTCGGCGTGCGCTGCACGCTGCGCCAGTTCGAGCCGGGCGGGGGCATCGCGAAGTGGCGGCAGGGCCGCGCGGGCGACTGGGACCTCCTCGGCAACGGCTTCTCCGTCCCGACCGGCCTGGCCTACTCCGCGCTCCAGGGCATGTACGGCGGCACGGCCGAGAAGGAGAAGACCCGCGACACCTACCACGGCTACGTGCAGCCTGAGGTGGTCCGGCTGCTCGACCGCGCCTCTCAGGAGATCGACGCGGAGGCCAGGATGGCCGTCGTCGCCGAGGTCCAGCGCGCGGTCTGGGAGACCTGGCCGTGCCTGTGGGCGTTCGTCCCGCGCTCGATCCTGGCGCACCGCAGACGCGTGCGCGGGCTGGCGCTGGAACCGACCAATTCCTACGACCTCGCCGCGCTGCGGCTGGACGGGTGAGCCATGATCGGTTACGCCGTACGCCGGCTCGGGCAGAGCGCGCTGACCGTCTTCCTCACCGTGTCCACGGTGTTCGTGCTGATCCGGCTGGCGCCGGGCGACCCGGCCGCGGCGCTCGCGGGGCCGCTGGCCACGACCGAGGATCTGGCGAAGGTGCGCGCGTCGTTCGGGCTGGACCAGCCGCTGCCCGCCCAGTACGGCCTGTTCGTCGCGAACCTGTTCAGCGGCGACTTCGGCACCTCGTACTCCTTCCAGGCCCCGGCGCTGGACGTGGTGTTCGGCCGGCTGCCGTACACGATCACGCTGGCCTCCTCCGCGATCCTCGTGACGGCGCTGCTCGCGATCCCGCTGGGCGTGTGGATGGCGCGGCGCGCCGACACGCGCAGGGAGCTGGCCGCGAACGTGCTGACCATCGCCGGCCAGTCGATGCCGGAGTTCTGGACCGGCGTCATGTTGCTGACGTTGTTCGCGATCGTCGTTCCGGTGTTGCCGGCGTCCGGGTTCGCCACGTGGGGCGGTCTGGTGCTGCCCACGCTCACGGTGGCCGCCCTGCAGGTCGCGCTGATCTCCCGGCTGGTCAGGCGGGAGATGGTGACGAACCTGGCCGCCCCATACCTGACCGTGGCCCGCTCGCGCGGGGTCTCCCCGTTCGGGCTGACCTGGCGCTACGCGATGGCGAACTCGGCGATTCCGGTGCTGACCGCGCTCGGCACGAGGTTCGCGGCGATGGTGAACGGCGTGGTCGTGGTCGAGGTGGTGTTCGCCTGGCCGGGCGTCGGCTCACTGGTGGTGCGGGCGCTGGAGACCAGGGACTACCCGCTCATCCAGGCCGCGGTGCTGGTCACGGCCGCCGCGGCGGTGCTCGTGCAGTTCCTGGTCGATCTGGCCTACTCCGTGATCGATCCCCGCATTCGCCTCGGAAAGGCGGTCACGCGATGACGACAGCGGTCTCCGGACGGCCCAGCGCCGTCACCCCTGCCCACCTCGCCGGTGCCGCCGCGACCCGGCGCCGCAGAAGCCGGCGGCTCAAGCTCGTGGCGGGCTCGATCTGCACCGCGATCGTCGTGCTGCCGGTGACGCTGGCCGGCGTGCTGCCGATCCCCGGCTCGGACGAGCAGGACCTCGGCGCGCGGCGGCTGCCGCCGCTGACGGACGGTCACCTGTTCGGCACCGACCAGCTCGGCCGGGATCTGCTGGCCAGGGTGCTGCACGGCGGGCAGGTGTCGCTGCTGATCGGCGTGCTCGCGGTGCTGGTCTCCGGGCTGGTCGGCGTGCTCGCCGGGTCGGCCGCCGGGTATTTCGGCGGCTGGGCCGACGCGGTCGTCTCGCGCCTGCTGGAGGCCCAGTTGTCGCTGCCGCTGCTGATGATGCTGCTGCTCGTGGTCGCCCTGTTCGGCGCGTCGGTGCCGGTGATCACGGTGGTGATCGCGCTCGCCCAGTGGCCGGAGGTGGCGCGGCTGTCCAGGTCGCTCGTGCTGGTCGAACGCGAGAAACCGTACGTGGACGCGGCCCGCATGCTCGGCCTGCGCCGGGCGGGGGTGCTGGCCGTGCACGTCATCCCGAACATCATCCGCCGGGCAGGGCTGGTCGTCCTGCTGCTGCTGGCCCAGGCCGTGCTGCTGGAGAGCGCGCTCAGCTACCTGGGCGCCGGCCCGGAGCGGCCGTTCGCGACCTGGGGCCGGATCATCTCCGACGGCCAGGACTACATCACCACCTCCTGGTGGCTGGTGACGCTGCCCGGCCTGGTGATCGTGCTCCTGGTCGTCGGGGTCAACCTCGTCGGCGACGCCCTGTACGAGAGGCGGTGACCATGCTCGACGTGACGGACCTGCAGATCGAGCTGATGACCGAGCGCGGCGTGGTGCGGGCGGTGGACGGCGTGTCCTTCTCCATCCAGCCCGGCGAGACGGTGACCATCATCGGCGAGTCCGGTTGCGGCAAGTCGACGACCGCGATGGGCGTGCTGCGGCTGCTGCCCGGCGACGAGGCCGTGGTGTCGGGGCGGGCCGTGATCGACGGGCACGACGTGGTGGCCGATCCCGGCGCCGCCGCCAGGCTGCGCGGCGACACGGTCGCGCTGATCCCGCAGGACCCGATGACGGCGCTCAGCCCCGTGCACAGCGTCGGCGGCCAGCTCGGCGAGGCCGTGCGGCTGCGCGAGCCGGGCCTGTCGCGCCGGGCGGCACGGGACCGGGCGGCCGAGCTGCTCGCCCAGGTGGGCATCCCCGAGCCGCGGCGGCGGCTCCGCCTCCACCCCCACCAGTTGTCCGGGGGCATGCTCCAGCGGGTGCTGATCGCGATGGCGCTGGCGGGCCGGCTCAAGCTGCTGGTCGCCGACGAGCCCACCAGCGCCCTGGACGTCACGGTGCAGGCGTCCATCCTTGACCTGCTGCTGACGCTGCAGGAGGAGACCGGCATGGGGATCCTGATGATCACGCACGACCTCGGGGTGGCGCGGCTGGTGTCCGACCGCGTCCACGTCATGAAGGACGGGAGATTCGTGGAGAGCGGCGAGGTGGAGCAGATCGTGGACGAACCCGCGCAGGACTACACGCGCTCACTGCTGGCCGCCGTGCCGCGGCTCGGCTCGTGGGACGGGGCGTCCAGATGAGCGGCCCGCTGCTGGAGGTGCGCGACCTCGTCGTCGAGTACGCGACCGCCGGCGGCCGGTTCCGTGCCGTGGACGGCGTCGGTTTCTCCGTCGGCAGGGCCGGCAGCCTGGCCATCGTGGGCGAGTCCGGCTGCGGCAAGTCCACGATCGCCAGGGCGCTGGTGCGGCTGCTCACCCCCACCTCGGGCGAGGTGCTGCTGGACGGGCAGGACCTCGCCCGCATGCCCGAGCGGCGGCTGCGCCCCATCAGGTCGCGGATCCAGATGGTCTTCCAGGACCCGTACGGCTCCCTCGACCCGCGGATGCCGGCCGTCGACACCGTGGGCGAGCCGCTCAAGCTGCGCGGCGTGCGCTCCAGGGCCGAGCGCGAGCGGGAGGCGGCCCGGCTGCTCGACCGGGTGGGCCTGCCGGCGAGCACGATCCGGCGGCGGCCCGCCGAGTTCTCCGGAGGGCAGCGCCAGCGCATCGGCATCGCCAGGGCGCTGGCGGGCCGGCCAGAGGTGCTCGTCTGCGACGAGGCCACCAGCGCGCTCGACGTGTCCGTGCAGGCCCAGGTGCTGGCGCTGCTCAACGAACTGCGCGCGGAGGGCGGGCTGACGTACGTGTTCATCTCGCACAACCTGGGCGTGGTGAGCGAGGTCAGCGACGAGGTGCTGGTGATGCGGGCGGGCCGGACGGTCGAGCACGGGCCGACCGGGACGGTGCTGGCCGCGCCGCGGGAGCCGTACACGCGAGCGCTGCGCGCGGCCGCGCTCGACCCCACGACCATGCGAGGGCGCAAGCCGCGCGACGTCCTCGCGGCGGCGAAAGGAGCCACCTCATGACCCCCGAACCGGTGCTCGGCACCATGACGTTCGGCGACACCGTGGACGCCGGGACGGCAGGACGGATGCTGGACCTCGCGCTCGACGCCGGGGTGAGCGGCGTCGACGCCGCCAACGGCTACGCGGGCGGCGCCGCCGAGGAGATCCTCGGTGAGCTGCTGCGCGGCCGCCGCAACCGGGTGGTGCTGGCCACCAAGGCCGGCATCCCGCACCCGGACGCCGGCGACCACTCGCCGCTCTCCCCCGCCGGGTTGCGCGCCTCGCTGGAGGGCAGCCTGCGGCGGCTGCGCACCGACCACGTCGACCTGTTCTACCTGCACCAGCCGGACCGGGCCACGCCGCTGGACGACACCCTCGGCACGGTCGCCGAGCTGGTCGCCGAGGGCAAGATCGGCGCCCTGGGCGTGTCCAACTACGCCGCCTGGCAGATCGCCGGGATGCGCCCCCGTCCGGTGGTCGCCCAGCAGCTCTACAACCTGCTGGCCAGGCGGATCGAGGACGAGTACGCGGAGTTCGCGCTCACCGGCGGCCTGCGCACGATGGTCTACAACCCGCTCGGCGGCGGACTGCTGACCGGCCGGCACCGCTTCGACCAGGCGCCGGAGGCGGGCCGCTTCGGCGCCTCGCGGCTGGCGGCGATGTACCGGCGGCGGTACTGGGACGCCGAACTGTTCAAGGCCGTCGAGGAGCTCGGCGCGATCGCCCGCGCGGCCGGGATGCCGCTCGCCGAGCTGTCGCTGCGCTGGCTGGCCGGCAAGCCGGTGGTGGGCGCGGTGCTGCTCGGCGCGTCCGCGCTCGACCACCTGCGCGCCAACCTGGCCGCGCTGGCCGCCGGGCCGCTGCCCGCCGACGTGGCCACCGCCTGTGACGCCGTGGGCGACGCCCTCCGCGGCCCGATGCCGGCGTACAACCGATGAGCACCATGGACTTCCTGCCCGCGCCGACCGTGCAGGCGCACGCCGCCAACCTCATGCCGCTGCCCGGCGGCGACCTCGGCTGTGTCTGGTTCGGCGGCACCCAGGAGGGCATGCCGGACATCTCCATCTGGTTCTCCCGGCTGGCCGGCGGCGCTTGGTCGCCGCCCGTACGGTTGTCGGACGACGGCGCCCGTTCCGAGCAGAACCCCGTCCTGTTCCCCGCGCCGGGCGGCGAGCTGTGGCTGCTCCACACCGCGCAGCGCGCGGGCGACCAGGACACCGCCGAGGTCAGGACGCGCGTCTCCGCGGACGGCGGCGCGACGTGGGGGCCGGTGCGCACGCTGATCCCGGCCGATCGC
Source organism: Nonomuraea diastatica (assembly GCF_004349015.1). Taxonomy (NCBI): domain Bacteria; kingdom Bacillati; phylum Actinomycetota; class Actinomycetes; order Streptosporangiales; family Streptosporangiaceae; genus Nonomuraea; species Nonomuraea diastatica. The sequence continues at coordinate 6,858 of NZ_SMKP01000029.1, read as the reverse complement.
GGCGGCGGCGTCTTCGTCCGCCAGCCCGTCGTGGTGCTGGAGGATCGCTGGCTGCTGCCGGCCTTCCGCTGCAGCCGCCCGGCCATCGGCAAGTGGACCGGCGACCACGACACCAGCGCCCTGTACGTCTCGCGGGACCGCGGCCGGACCTGGCGGCCCCGGGAGATCCCCGGCAGCACCGGCCTCGTGCACATGAACGTCGTCCCGCTGCCCGGCGGCACGCTGCTGGCGTTGTTCCGCAGCCGCCGGGCGGACCGGGTCCACGCGTCCAGGTCGGAGGACGGGGGCCGGACCTGGAGCGTGCCTGAGCCGACCGCGCTGCCCAACAACAACTCCTCGATCCAGGCCACCCGGCTCGCCGACGGCCGGATCGCGCTGGTGTTCAACCACAGCAGCAGGGCCGACGCCACCGAGCGCCGCACGTCCCTCTACGACGAGATCGAGGGTCACGGCGGGAGCGAGGGTCACGGCGCGAGCGTGGGGACGGCCTTCTGGGGCGCGCCCCGGGCGCCGCTGACGCTCGCCCTGTCGTCCGACGGCGGCCGGAGCTGGCCGTGGCGGCGCGACCTGGAGACGGGCGACGGCTACTGCATGTCCAACAACTCGCGTGACGGGCTCAACAGGGAGCTGTCCTACCCCTCGATCGCCCAGACGGCGGACGGGAGCCTGCACGTGGCCTACACCCATCACCGCAAGGCCATCAAGCACATCCGCATCACCGCAGAGGAGATCGAGACCGTATGACCGCCGCCGAGTTCGCCAGGAAGATCCGCAACAGGGAACGGGCCGTCGGCTACTGGGTGGTGCTGGACGCGCCCGTCGCCACCGAACGCCTGGCCCGGCTGGGGTACGACTACATCGCGCTGGACGGCCAGCACGGGCTGATCGGCAACGCCGGGCTGCTGAGCAACCTCATGGCCATCGACGCCGGCGGCCGCTCGACCGGACTGGTACGGGTCGAGTCGGGCGAGCCCGCGGCCATCGGCAGGGCGCTCGACTTCGGCGCGGGAGGCGTGATAGTGCCGCTGGTCGACACGGCAGAGGACGCGGCGAGCGCCGTGTCGGCCGCCCGTTACCCGGGTAAGGGCCGCCGCTCGTACGGCCCCATGCGCTCCATGTTGCGGATCGGCCCCGTCCCGGCGGAGGCGGACGACAGCGTGCTGGTCCTGGCCATGATCGAGACGCCGGAGGGCCTGGCCAACATCGAGGCCATCTGCACCACGCCGGGCCTGGACGGCGTGTACGTCGGCCCGTCCGACCTGTGCCTGGCCGTCGGCGGCCGGTTCCCCAACGACCCCGAGGTCGCCGGGGTGTTCGAGGAGGCACTGGAGAAAGTCAGGACGACCGCCGAGCGGGCCGGGATCGCGGCCGGCATCCACAACCCGGGCGGCGAGCAGGCCGCCCGGCGCCTGGCGGAGGGCTTCACGTTCGCCACCATCGCCTCCGACCTCGTCCACCTGGAGCAGGCCGCGGCCGCTCACCTGAAGGCGGCGGGCCTCGACGCGGAGTGATCCGCCGTCACGGCCAGGTCTTCGCCTCGGCGTCGAACAGGTCCCGGTCGCTCTCCACCGGCAGCACGCACATCAGGTGCCCGCCTGGCGCGCGCAGCGTGCGGCACTCCTGCCACTGCGAGACCTCGGTGGCGCCGAGCGCGACCAGGCGCCGGACCTCGGCCTCGACGTCGTCGGACTCGATGTCGATGTGGAAGCGGGGCGGGTCGTCGACCGACTGGACTGCCACGGCGAACCCCGGGACGGCGTCGTGCAGCGAGATGAACTGCTCGTAACCTTCGAGCGGCCGGGCGGTGGCCCCGAGCGCCGCCGCCCAGAAGGCGGCCGCCTCGCCGGCCTCGGCCGCTGGTGTGTCGATCAGCAGGGCGTACACGCGGCTTCGATGCATGGTGATCACCCTATAGGGCACCTGAACGGTGATATGTCGCCTTATGCGAGCTTTCGGTGGCGCTGTGTGCATATACCGCTGCGGTACGGGTAGCGCCGTTGCATCAGCTCCTCGGAGGAGGAAACCGTGGACATCAACCTAGGCCAAAGTATCGCCGACGTCTTCCGGCAAATAGCGACGTTCGTCCCGAAGCTGGTCGCGTTCATCGTGATTCTCATCATCGGGTGGCTCGTGGCAAAGCTGCTGGAGAAGATCGTCAACAAGGTGCTCGAACGTGTCGGCTTCGAGCGGGTCGTTGACCGCAGCGGCGTGCACCGCTGGCTGGAGCGGAGCGACTACACCGCCAGCAGTCTGCTCGCCAGAATCGTCTACTACGCGATCCTGCTGGTCACCCTGCAGATAGCCTTCAACGTCTTCGGGCCGAACCCGATCTCGGCGCTGCTGGCCGCCGTGGTGGGCTGGCTGCCGAAGGCCATCGTGGCGATCGTGATCATCGTGGTGGCCGGTGCCATCGCAAAGGCCGTCAGGGACATCCTCTCCGGCGCGCTCGGCGGGCTGTCCTACGGCCGCTTTCTTGCGACCCTGGCCGCGGTGTTCATCTGGGCGCTGGGCATCATCGCCGCGCTCAACCAGATCGGCGTGGCCACCACCGTCACCACTCCGGTGCTGATCACGGTGCTCGCCACCATCGGCGCGATCGCGGCCATCGGCATCGGGGGTGGTCTCATCCGGCCGATGCAGCAGCGCTGGGAGCGCTGGCTGGGCCGTATCGAGGCCGAGGCGCCGCAGGCCAGGGCGCACGCTGAGGCGTACCAGCGGGGTCGTGAGGACGCCCGGTCGATGAGCGAGGAGACGACACAGGTGCGGACGATGCCGGGCGGGCGGCCCCCCCGCTCGGACATGCCCCCGGAGTGACCGTGACGGCCCCCTGCCGGCCCCGGCCCGCCCGAACTCGGCCGGCCCGGCCTGCGGGGGCCCGAGCCACGCCGGTGAGGGCCGGGCGGGGACGCTCAAACCGGCGCGATCGGCCGGGCGGGGAGCTCGAACCGGCGCGACCTGAAACCGGGCGGGGTGGCGCGACCTCAAACCGGGCGGGGGTCAAACCGGGTGGCCGTCCTCGAGCAGGCCGAGATCGCGTGCCAGCCAGCAGACGGCCGTCAGCCGTAGCGCCGGCGCGTCCGGCTCGCCGCTGAAGACCCACCCGCGGTGCCGCAGCTCGTCCAGGAACCCGAGCAGGTAGTCGCCCAGCGTCTCCCGGTCGAGCGGGATCGCGTCACGCAGCACCGCGGCGTGCTGGTCGACCGCGGCGACCATCCCGGGGTCGGCGCTCATCCTGGCGAGCTGGGCGTCGCCCAGCGTGTTCATCAACCACCGCAAGGGCGAAGCCGCCCATCCCTCCTCGAAAACCACTCGCCAACCCTAAAGCATTTTCCAAGGTCAGGGGCCCTCGGGGCCGAGGTCGTCCAGCGTGCGGCGGGCCACCGCGAAGGCGGCGTTGGCGGCCGGAACCCCGCAGTAGACGGCGGTCTGGAGCAGCACCTCCTTGATCTCGTCAGGGGTGAGCCCGTTGCGCAGAGCGGCGCGGACGTGCATGGCCAACTCCTCCAGGTGCCCTCTGGCGACGAGGGCGGTGAGGGCGACACAGCTGCGGGTGCGCCGGTCCAGCCCTGGCCGGTTCCAGATCTCGTCCCAGGCGTAGCGGGTGATGAAGTCCTGGAAGTCGCGGGTGAAGCCGGTGGTCGCGGCGATCGCCCGGTCGACGTGCGCGTCGCCGAGCACCTCGCGCCTGGTGCGCGTCCCGGCCTCCCGTCCGCCGTCGCGCAGGTGGCGGGCGATGGCAGTGGTGACGGCGCCGGGACGTTCGACGCCGGCCAGGTGGGCCGCCCGCGGCACGACCGTGAGCGACGCTCCCGGGATGCCGTCGGCCAGCGTGAGCGCCTGGTCGAGGGGCGTGGCCGGGTCCTCGGCGCCGGCGATCACCAGTGCGGGCGCGGCGACCTCGCCGAGCCTGCCCGTCACGTCGAAGACGGCCAGGGCCTCGCAGCAGGCGGCGTACGACGGGGCGTCCACCTCCCTCAGCCCTTCCAGCACCCACCGGCCGTCGAAGCCGGGCGTGAACCAGCGGCCCTCCAGTGCCGGGGCGAGCGCGGCCACCCCTTCGGCCCGCACCAGCTCCGCCCGCTCCCGCCACGGTCCCGGCTCGCCGAACCGGGCGGACGTGCAGCACAGCACCAGCCCGCGCACCCGGCCGGGGACGCGGAGTGCGACGGTGGTGGCGACGGCGCCGCCGAGCGAGATGCCGCCGATCGCGAAACGTTCGTCCTCGACGAGGCCGAGCACGGCCGCCGCCAGGTCGTCGATCGTGAACCCGGTGGCCGGCGCCGACCCGCCGTGGCCGGGCAGGTCGTACCTGAGCACCCGCCAGGACGAGGTGAGCTCGGCGAGCTGGGGGCGCCAGACCTCTGTCGTGGTGCCGAGCGAGGGCCCGAGCACCAGCAGCGGCGCGCCGGACGGACCGTCCACGCGGTGGTGGAGTTTCACGGCTGCTCCCGGTAGGTGGCGAGAATGCGGTCGACGAGCTCCGGAGCCGCGCCCACGTACGCCGACGGGTCGAGCAGCTCGTCCGGATCCCGGGTCAGGCCCGCCTCGGCCAGCGCCTCCCCGAGCACGAGCGGCCCCCGCTCGGGCATGATCGCGGCGAGCCTGTCCCGGCCGAGGTGGGCGGCGAGGCGTTCGGCGACGAGGCGGCCGCCGGTCAGGCCGGCGTTGGCGCGCATCCGTTCGGGGAACACCTGGAGCCCGCCCACCAGCTCGGCGGCGGTCTCGGCCGCGCCGCCTGTCAGGCGGAGCGCCTCGCGCAGCGGCAGCCACTCTGCCTGCCAGGCCCCGGCGGCCCGCTCGTGCTCGCCGACCTGGCCGAGCACCTGCGTGTACGCGGGCACCTGGAGCGCGGCCGACCGGACCAGTACGGACAGCGCGGGGTTACGCTTCTGCGGCATGGCCGAGGAGCCGCCGGACGACGACTCGGCCACCTCCCCGACCTCGGTCTGGGCCATCAGGATGATGTCGGTGGCCGGTTTGCCCAGGGCGCGGGCGGTGCCGGCGAGCGCCGCGCCCAGGTCGGTGACGGCGGAGCGCTCCGCGTGCCACGGCGCCGCGGGCGCGGCCAGCCCGATCTCCTCGGCGAACACCTCCATCAGGGGAAGCGCGGCGGACGGGTCCTGCTCGGCGAAGGCGGCCAGGGTGCCGGCCGCGCCGCCGAGCTGGGCGGGCAGGCGCAGCTCGCGCAGCCGGGCGCGGGCGCGCATGAGACCCGCCAGCCACTGCGCCGCCTTGAGCCCGAACGTCGTCGGCACCGCGTGCTGCCCCAGCGTGCGCGCGGCCATCACCGTGTCCCTGTGGCGAGCGGCCAGCTCGCGCAGGTCGTCCATGACGGCGCCCAGGTCGCCGACGACGGCGCGGACCGTCCGGGCGGCCACGAGCATGGCGGCGGTGTCCACGATGTCCTGGCTGGTGGCTCCCTTGTGCACGTGGCCGGCCGCGCCGGGCACGGCCCGCCGCAGGTCGGCCACCAGCGGAACGACGGGGGTGGCCGACTGCCTGGACCGCGCGGCCACGCCGGCCGGGTCGGGCGCGAGCGTGGCGGCGGCCCTGTCGATGGCGGCCGCCGCCTCCGGCGGGATGAGCCCCAGGCGGCCCTGGGCACGGGCGAGCGCCGCCTCGGCCTCCAGCATGGCCCGCAAGCACGCCGCGTCCGAGGTGATCGCCTCCGCCTTGGTGCCCGCCCGGACGGGCGCGAGCAGGCCGCCGTCGGCGCGCGTACCGCCGGAAGGAGATGAACCTCCGGAAGGCAATGAACCGCCGGAAGGCAATGAACCGTCAGAAGTCAATGAACACCGTCTCCTCCGCTCCCTGCAGTCTCACATCGAAGCGGTAGGAGTCGCCAGAACCGGCGGCGATGAGCGTGGCCCTGCGCTCGGGTTCGAGGCCGTCGAGCAGCGGGTCGGGCACGTCCTCCAGGTAGACGCGGGTGAGCACCGAGCGCAGCAGGCCGCGGGCGAAGACCTGCAACGACAGGTACGGCCCCGGCGGCCGGGACGTACGGAAACGGTAGGTGCCGTCCGGCGCGGTGGCGCAGCGGCCGAACCCGGACACCTGCCCGCCCTCCCTGCTCAGCGCGCCGCGGTCGCCGGCGAAGCCGAGCCACAGTTCGAGCAGGGCGTCGGGCACCGGCTCGCCGGCGCCGTCGAGCACCCGCCCGGTGAGCATGACCGCGCCGGGATGCCCTTCGGGCACGAGCTCCCAGTCCCGCTCGTACGGCAGCGCGTGGCTGAAGAACGGTCCGACCGTCTGCGAGGGCGTGGTCATGGCGTCTCCATGGGGGTGCGCCCGAGTACGATGTCGAACGCGTAGCCAAGAGCCCACTCGGGCTCGGTGAGGTCCCGTTCGAACGACGAGACGAGCCGCTGCCTGGCCGCCTCTTCCGGGATCGACTGCATGATCGGGTCGAAGGGCATGAGCGGGTCGCCGGGGAAGTACATCTGGGTGACCAGCCGCTGCGTGAAGGCCTGCCCGAAAACCGAGAAGTGCAGGTGGGCGGGGCGCCAGGCATTGTCGTGGTTGCGCCACGGGTAGGCGCCCGGCTTGATCGTGACGAACCGGTAGCGGCCGTCGTGGTCGGTGAGGCAGCGGCCGGCGCCGGTGAAGTTCGGGTCGAGGGGGGCGGGGTGCCGGTCACCGTCGTGGGCGTAGCGGCCGGCGGCGTTGGCCTGCCAGAGCTCGACCAGCGTGCCGCGCAGGGGGCGGCCGTCGCCGTCGAGGACACGTCCCGTGACGATCATGCGCTCGCCGATGGGCTCGCCCGCGTGCTGCCTGGTCAGGTCGGCGTCGAGCACGTCGACCTCCTCGTGGCCGAAGACGGGACTGGTCAGCTCGATCGCGTCGGGGGCGAGCTTGAAG
>NZ_SMKP01000294.1:0-8408 GCF_004349015.1 Nonomuraea diastatica | reverse complement strand
GGTCGGCCAGGGCGAGGCCGGGGAACCGCTGGAGCAGGAGGGGGAAGGCGATGCGCATCTCCATTCGCGCCAGCGGCGCCCCGAGACAGTGGTGCACGCCGTGGCCGAAGGCGACATGACCGGCGGCCTCCCGGGTGATGTCGAGCCGGTCCGGGTCGCCGATGAATGCGTGGTCGCGGTTGGCGGCGGGAAGCGAGCAGATCACCAGCGAGCCCGCGGGGATGACCTGCCCGGCGATCTCGACCTCGGCCGTGGTGGTGCGGGGCGGAGGCGACTGCGAGATGGACAGCCAGCGCAGCAGTTCTTCGACGGCGGGCTCGATCAGCGCCGGGTCCTCGCGGATCATCGCGAGCTGGTCCGGGCGCCGTAGCAGGGCCAGGGTGCCCAGGCCGAGCATGTTCGAGGTGGTCTCGTGCCCGGCCAGCAGCAACTGCCCGGCGACACCGATGAGCTCGTCGGTGCTGAGATCGTGGCCGTGCTCGCGCACCAGCATGCCCAGCATGTCCTCGCCCGGGTCGGCCTGCGCGCGGGCGACCAGGCCGGCCAGGTAGGCGCGCTCCTCCCGCCGCACCGCGGTCAGCTCCTCCGCCGGCAAGGAGGTGTCCAGCAGGCGTACGGAACGATCCTGGAATCCCGCGCGGTCTGCCTGCGGCACGCCCAGCAGCTCGCAGATCACCAGGGACGGCACCGGCAGAGCGAAGTGCGCCACCAGGTCGGCCGGCTTGCCCGCCCGCTCCAGGTCGTCCAGAGCCGTCTGGACGATCTCGGTGATCCGCGGTTCGAGCCTGCGCATCCGGCGCGCTGTGAACTCCGGGGTGAGCATCCGGCGCAGCCGGGTGTGTTCCGGCGGATCCAATCCGATCAGTTGCCCGGCGCGCATCCTTGCCAGTTCGTCGGGATCCAGCGCGCCGGCTCCGCGGAGCGGGGTCAGGGCGTTGCTGAACCGGGCCGGGTCCGACAGCACCTTGCGGACGTCCTCGTGGCGGCAGACCAGGTAGGCGGGCAGGCCCCAGGGCGTCTCCACCCGGACCACGCCCTCGCCGTCGCGGGCCCGGGCCAGCTCCTCTGCCGGGTCGAGCCCGTTCCGCCGGATCTGCAGCGGCAGTTCGTTCGCTTGCGTCATCGTCCGTCCACCCGTCCTGTGATTGGTATTCAGTGTCCTTGTGCGGTGTGAACTGCGGCCCCAAGGTGGTGCACCCGCTGGCGGACCGCCTCGGCAGGCTCGCGGTCGCCCTTCCGGCAGGGGGCCACCGCGCGCCGGCCGGCCTTGAGCCGGGTGCCCTCGCGGTGGGCTTCGTGTTCTTCGTTCCGCTGTTCACCCGGCCTTTCGCTGGGCGTTCGGTCCCTCGAACACGCCGAGCTGCCGCATCTGCGACATGACATCGACGACCGCCCAGGTCTCGGCGACCCGCCCGTCGGTGAAACGGGCGATGAGGATCTCCTTGTACGTGATGGACTTGCCGGTCGGCGGCACGCCCATGTACTCGCCCCGGTGCGTCCCGGTGACCGTGTTCCTGGTGACGACCCTGTCCCCTTCCGCGATCACGTCCTCGATCTCGACGTGGAGGTCGGGGAAGGCCCGGCGCAGCACCGCGAGCACCTCCTTCATCGCCGACGTCCCCGTCGTCTCGATCGGCAGCGGCGTGCGAATCTGCACGTCCGGTTGGACGACCTCGTCGATCGTCCTGGAGATGATCTCTTCGTCGCCGGTGCTGACGGCGTCGTGGAAGCGGCGGAGCGTCTCCTTGTTGCGTTCCGCCGTGGTGATGATCGACATGTGCTCTCTCCTCGGGTTCATAGGGGTGCCCGCCTGGGGCGGGCAGAAGACCGTCTGTCAGCCGCCCGTTCCGGCGGCCCACAGGTCCAGGGCAGCGTAGGCGGGCTGCCATGCGTCCAGGTACGCCCTGCGCGCCGGTTCCGGTAGCGGGGCCAGCATCGCGGCGATGGCCCGCTCGCTCGCGCCGTCCAGCATCCAGGGCAGGATCCGCGCGGCGTCCGGACCGATCAGGCGGGCGTTGACCTGGCCGAAGTACAGCCACTGCGACTCGGTGACGATCGCCTGGGCCAGCGGCAGCACCTCATCCTCCTCGTGCCTGAGGTGCGTGGTCAGGCCGGCGACGAGCGCGTCGGTGAGGTCCCCCAGGCGCTGCGGCCCGGAATCCCGGTCGGCCAGCGCGGCGTCGATCGCGTCGATAAGCGGGTCGATCGCCTCGTGCTCGGCCTCCATGGCCGCCAGCAGGGCCAGGTCGTCGAGGCGCCCGGCCGCGGCCTCGCGCATCGCCGGCCAGAGCGCGTCGTCCTCGGCGGTGTGGTGCACGTGCAGGACCTTCTTGAACAGCTCCCAGCCGGCGGCGGTGCCCAGGATGCGCCGGGGATCGTCGCCGGCCTTGGCCGCGGTCCGGGCGAGGAGCTCCAGCTCCCGCCGCAGCGCATCATGCGCGACGTACATCGCGGTCATGTCGAGCTTGCCGCTCATGGTCTCTCTTTCCCTGCGTGATGGCGTCGGGCCGGGCGAGGCGCTCCAAGCACCGGACGCCCCCGCCGGTCGAGGGTGGTCAGCCGGCGTAGGGGCCGAAGCGGCCCCAGGCGACGAGCGCGGTGAGCGCGAAGAGGACGACGGTGACCAGCAGCCCGGACGGCTCCTTGCGGCGGATGTGCACGGCAGCGGCCGTGATCATCATCACCGCCAGACCGGCCGCGGCAATCGGCGTCAGGACGGGCGCGATCCCGGTGGCGGCGGGCACGATCAGCCCGGCCGCGCCGAGCAGCTCCGTTACGCCGATGAGCCGCACCGCCCCCTGGGAGAACGTCTCCATCCACGGATACCTGCCGACCAGCTTGTCTTTCGGCCGGGTGAGCTTCACCAGCCCTGACAGGGCAAACGAGGCGGCCAGGAGCGCCTGCACGATCCACAGGAACACGTTCATCGAGGTGTCTCACCCTCGGCTGTCGCTCTGGAGGCCGGCGTCGATGCGGCTGTGCCGCCCGCGCGGAGGGACGGAAAAGTTGTCACTCATATCCAGGCGACGAACGGGCGGCCTCCCGGGGGACACCTCGGACCCGGGGAATTCAGAGCTGTTCGAGCCGCTGGGTCGGGAACCGCCGCTCGGGCGTCGAGGCCGCCTCATGGACGCAACGGACGACACCGGGCACCGGTCTCTGGTGGCCGGGCTGGGCATCGCGGTCGCCCGCGCCGCGTTCGCCGGCTCCGAGCCTCACATATCGATGGCCGAAATCTCGCGACGCGCAGGAGCCGGCATGTCGACGTTCTATCGCAACTTCCCCAGCCGGCAAGCGCTCCTCGAGACCCTCTGGACCGACGAGAACAACGCCGTCTGCGCGGCCGCCGAGACCGATGCGAAGCCTTCGCAGGGCGCCACACGACGCGCTGCGGCTCCAAGGAAGGCATGAACGCTTTCGATGTGGTGGTGACGAGGACGGCGCCGAGTCGCATCCGGCGTGGGTCGGCGAGCTGTTCTCGCAGCTGGCCTCCAGGCGGGCCTGCCGCCGATCCGGCTGCACGACCTACGGCATCACCCGCCACGATCTCGCGCCGTTCCTGGCCATGCGTTCGCTGATCCGCGCCACAGCCCCCGACCGTCCGAGGACGCATGGTGGCGGAAAAGCCAGCCCGGTCAGCCACGCTGCATCCGGGCCGAGCAGCAGCGCGATCACGGCGGCGATGTCGGCGGGCGTGCCCACCCGACCGAGAGCCGTCATGTGCGCCACCCCGGCGATCGCCTCCGGCGGGGCGCCGGTGCGGAGCATGTCGGTATCGGTGGGACCGGGCGACACCGCGTTGACCGTGATCTCGCGCCGCCCCAGTTCCCGCGAGGCGACCCGGGTGAGCTGCTCGACCGCCGCCTTGCTCGCCGCGTAAATGGATCCGCCGGGGCTGGGCCAGGCGGTGCCGGTGGAGGAGACGGTCACGATCCTCCGCCGTCGGGCATCCTGCGCGCCGCCGCCTGCACCGCGAAGAACGCCCCACGTACATTGACCGCCATCACGTCACCAGGACGAACACGGCCATCATGCCGGGTGCCGTCCGTAGCGCGACGTCGGCCGCCGCGCGTGCCGTACCGATCATGTGAACCTGGTGCGGCAGGGCGGCATCGCTGAAGACCACGGTGCCCGTGGCGTCCGTCGGGTAGCCGGAGACCTTGAACACCTGCTGGACCGGGCCCTGGGGCGCCTCGCTCACGACGCGCGCCACCTTCTCCAGCCGCGCGATGTCCATCGCGGGATCGTCCTGAGGAGCGGCGACCACGACGGCGACCACTGGGCCCGAGGCCTGCTCAGCCTGCTTGACGAACTTCGGCAGCAGCTCCCGGCAGGGCTGGCAGCCGGGGGAGAAGAAGCCGATCAGGGCACGCCCCTCCAGGTATGCCGCAGAGATCGGCTCGCCGTCGGTGGCCATGGCGGTGAAGTCCTGGGATCGTCGCGCCGGGCTGCAGCCCCTCCGGCGGCAGCTGGGGGGCGTCCTGCATCGTGCGCAGCCGCCGGATCACGCCGACGAGCAGCAGCAGGTTCGCCAGGCCCACAGTCCGACCAGGACGACTGAGGCAATCAGATAGGACATCACACACTCCCCGAGGTTTCCTTGAACAGATCAGCGATGTCGTCCCAAGCGATCATCAAGATCGCCCCGATCAGGCCCGTGGGTACCGCTGTCGCCGGCTCCGCCACGGCGGGCGTCGCGGCGCAGAGCCCGCTCAACAAGACCCCCGCCAGGGGCAGGCCCACCCGCGAGGCCGCCACGAGCGCGACCCGCGGCCGCTTCATCCGCCGTCACCACGTTGGCCATCGGAAGACGGAGGCGCGCAGGGAGCATCATCAGGGACGATGCCAACGACCGCATGGCACCACCGCCGCGGAGCTTGGTGAACGCGGAGACCGCGAACACGGCCCCGATCAGCACCTGGCGTGCGACGAGCAGAAGACCCACGGCGGGGATACTTCTTGATCGCGCTAGCCCGCCTCTAGCGGGTCGCTAGCCCCGACTTGCGCATATGGGACGCCGGTCCCGTCGTGGAATCCGCCGGTCGTGGTGCTTCCGCCCGCCGTCCCGTACATCTGATGGTGTACGTCCGTCGCAGTGCCTTCCTCGCGCCCGGCCCCTGGCCACGGTCACCCAGATCTGGGCGTTGTCCCCGCGATCGCACCCTGGTGGTGACCAGGCCCTTGGCCGCCATGCGGTCGACCCGCAACGTGATCGCCCCGGTGGTGACGAGGGATGCCTTGAGGAAGGCCTTGGCGGTCAGCTCGTAGGGCTCTCCCGAGCGGCGCAGCGTGGACAGGACGTCGAACTTGCCCGGCTCCAGGCTGTGCTCGCCGGGGAAGTCCTTGATCTCCTTGTCCCACAGCCGGGACAGCCGCATGACGCGGCCGACGATGCCGATCGGTGAGACGTCGATATCGGGGTGTTCCCGGCTCCGCTGCTCCAGCACCGCCTCCACCGCATCCACCGCATCCACCGCATCCACCGCATCCACCATGATTCTCCCCATGCGTACGGCTGCGACCACACCGGCCGCGACCGTGCGCGAAGATCCGCGTATCCGGGATTCCCGGATGAAGGGTGTGCCGGCCGGTTCTCAGCGGCTCACGGCGGTCTGCTGTTCAATCCGCGACAGCTTCTCGGGATTGCGCACGTGGTAGGCGCCGGTGACGTAGCCGTTCTCCACTCGCACCGCCAACACGCCGTCGATCTCGCCGTTGAGCCGGATGAGCAGCCCCGGGCCGCCGTTGATCTGCACCAGCTCCACCGACCTTTCCGGGTCGCGCTTCCACCAGCCGACGGCCAGCAGGCGAGCGACCTTGCCGGCCCCCACAATGGGCCGCAGCAGGGCATGCTTGACACCGCCGCCGTCGCTCAGAGCGACGACGTCCGGCGCGAGGATGTCGAGCAGGCTCTGCAGTTCGCCGGTTTCGACCGCTCGCTGGAAGGCCTGGAGGGCGGCTCGGTGTTCGGCCGGGGAGCCGGTGCCACGTGGCCGGCGCGCGGCGACGTGTGCCCGTGCCCGGTAGGCGATCTGACGGACAGCGGCCGGGCTCTTGCCGACGGCCTCGGCGATCTCGTCGTAATCCAGATCGAAGACCTCGCGCAGCACGAACACCGCCCGCTCGATCGGCTGGAGCGTCTCCAGCACCAGCAGCATCGCCATCGAGACGCTGTCGGCCAGCTCCACGTCCTCGGCCACATCCGGCGCGGTCAGCAACGGCTCGGGCAGCCACGGTCCGATGTAGGACTCCTTGCGCCGGCCGAGCGTACGCAGCCGGTCCAGTGCCTGCCGGGTGACGATCCGTACCAGGTAGGCCCGCTTCTCCCGCACGCCGGCAAGGTCGACGCCCACCCATCGCAGCCAGGTCTCCTGCAGGACGTCCTCGGCGTCGGCGGCCGAGCCGAGCATCTCGTAGGCGACGGTGAACAGCAGGTTGCGATGGGTGACGAACGCTTTGGTGGCGGGCTCCACGTGGTCGGCACGGCCGGGCCGTCCCGGGGTGTCGGTCGTTCGTTCGCCGCGCTCACTCATGCCTGGCCCCTGCCTGTCCGCACTCAGCTCTACCACACGCACAAGACGCCGCTGCCGACGGTTTCGTAACACCCGCGATCGGTGGCCCACGTCACATGCCAGCGCTGTTACGGGGAGCGGGTGGCCGGCGTCTCGTGGTCGTCAGGACGCCGTGCGAACGATCCGTGCGGCATGCGGACCTCCGCCAGGCCGGGGAATCGGAGGAGCGCATCACCGCCGTGGCGACCCGGCGGGACGCCACCTTCTTCACCCCCGCCGCTCTGATCGCCAAGCCGATCCCCGGCAGGCCTCCCGGCCAGAACTACAGCGAGTAAGAAAGGCATAGAGCATGAGCATCACCAAGTTCGCGGTGGCAGGAGCGACCGGGCGGCTGGGACGCCACGTGGTCGATGTCCTCACCGAACGGGGGCGCCAGGTCGTGCCGATGTCCCGAGCCACCGGCGTGGACATCATCACCGGTGAGGGCCTGGCCGAGGCGCTCACCGAGGTGGATGTCGTCGTCGACGTCGCCTCATGGCACGCCTCCGAGCAGGAGGCGGCGACGGAGTTCTTCCGCACGTCGGCCCGCAATCTGCACGAGTACGGTCAGAAGGCAGGGGTCGCCCGGATCGTCGTGGCGTCCATCATCGGCGTCGGCAAGGCCACCGCCGGTTTCCTCGCCGCCAAGAAGGCGCACGAGGAACTCCTGCTGTCCGGCCCGCTCCCCGTCCGGATTCTGCGGGCCGCGCAGTTCCACGAGTTCGTCGGCCAGCTTCTGGACTGGCAGCAGGGCGACGTCGCCTACATCCCGGCCCTGCCTGCCCAGCTCGTGGCCTGCCGCACCGTGGCCGAGGAACTGGTCGACCTGGCCCTCGCCCCCGGCGACCCGGCTCCGGGAACGCCGATCCCCGAGATCGCCGGGCCCCGGAAGGAGACCTTGACGGAGGCGGCCGCCCTCCTCGGCGCACGCCGAAGCATCAAGGTCGTCGGCGTTGACGGCGCTGACATGCCGGATGCCGAGATCGCCGCCGAGGGCGGGTTCCTGCCCAGCCCGCACGCCAAGCTCGCCGGACCCACCTTCGGGGAGTGGCTCGACACCCAACCCTGAGCGTTCGAAGGCTCGGATTGACGCCAGGAGCATCACCGCATCCCGGAAAGGGGCACGCTCATGCCCGTCACCACCATCGACACAACGACCGCACTCATCCTCATCGACCTGCAGAACGCCGTCGTCGGCCGCCCCGCAAGCCCCTACACCGGCGCTGAGGTGGTGGCCCGTGCGGTCGAACTGGCTGACGCCTTTCGCCACCGTAGCGCTCCGGTTGTCCTGGTCCGGGTCACGGCCCGCGCGGACGGATCGGATGCTGCTCCAGGCCGCACCGAGATCCCGCGCCCGCCTGGGCCCCTGCCCGCGGGCTGGGACGCCATCGTCGATGACCTGGCCGGTCACCCCGGCGACATCACCGTGGCCAAGCGCACCTGGGGCGCCTTCTACGGCACCGACCTCGACCTGCGGCTGCGCTGCCGCGGCGTCACACAGGTCGTGCTGGCCGGGATCGCCACCAGCATCGGCGTGGAGTCCACCGCCCGCGCCGCCTACGACACGGCTACAACGTCACGCTGGTGACCGACGCCATGACCGATCTGGACGCGCAGGCCCATCGCCACAGCCTTGAACGGATCTTCCCACTCCTTGGCGAGAGCGCCACCACCGCCGAGGTCGTCGACCTGCTGGCCAAGCCCCACGGCTGACGATCTCACACGATGAATGGACAGATGATGACGCAAATGCCGGAATTGCCGCTGCAGATGCGGCGGAACGGGTTCGACCCGGTCGCGGAGCTGGCCCGGGCGCGCGACGGCGAGGGCGTGGTGCGAGTCGAGACGCCGCTCGGC
>NZ_SMKP01000293.1:0-8427 GCF_004349015.1 Nonomuraea diastatica | reverse complement strand
GCCGTGAGCGTACCCGCGGGAGGGGAGTGGCCAGCGCACGGTGGCGCGGGAACGGGTCCCGCCCGAACGGATCCCGCGCGAGGTGGACGAGGGGCGGCGCACGGTGGCGCGCAACGATTACGCGCGAGGCGGACGAGTTGCGGCGGCGGGCGGCGGGCGACCAGCAGGCGACCGGCGGGCGCCCGTCACCACTCCCTGCGGTCGCTTCTTTCGTGGTAGTCCGGCTGCTCGGGACGCAGGCGCTCGCCCGTGGAGAACATCGGGTCCCCGACGTACGGGCGGGTCATCTCGGGATCATCCTGCTCCTGGCGGCCGAGGGCCAGCAGCGGGTCCACGGGGTTCTGGTGGGGCGGCGCCTGACGCTGCTGCGGGGCCGGGCGTGGCCGGCCGGCTCCCGGGATGCCGTGCATGGGGGTGCCCAGGCCGGCCGTGCTCGGCTGAGGTTGAGACTGGGGTTGTTGCGGCTGCGGTTGTTGCGCTTGGTGCTGCCGATAGGTGTCGGAGCGGCGTCCGTAGGGGTCGGACGGGTGCGGGTCCGACGGGTAGGGGTCGGGCCGGTGTTGCTGGGCCGGCTGGTAGGGGTCGGCGGCCTGCGAAGGGAAACCCAGCGGGTCGGTGCTGGCCGGCGCCTGTCGGCGCTGGTCGCCGGGCATCTGGTAGACCGGTTCGTTCTCGACGTACTGAGGGCCGGTGAAGGGCTCGGCCTGGCCCTGCTGGATGTAATGAGGGCCGCTCATCGGGTCGGCGGTGTACTGAGGGCCGCTGAACGGGTCACCGGCGTAGGCCTGTTGCGGGCCGGTCTGGTCGACGTATTGAGGGCCGGTGAAGGGGGCCCGCTCGCCGTAGGCGGGGGGTTGCTGCTCCCTGGGGGCCGCGGTCTCGCCGTAGGCGGGCGCGTGCTGCTCCCTCGGCGCCGCGGTCTCACCGTACGAGGCCACCAGCTTGTCCTGGGGGGCCGGCGGCGCGCCCCTGGCCACGAGGACGTCGTTGGGCGACAGCGCCGCCGTGGGCCGGTCGTCCGGCTGGGGCTGCTGCGGCGGTTGCTGAGCGTGCTGGGGCGGCCGGTGGTATTGGCCGGTGCCGGGGATGACCTCGGTGCCCGGCTCCTGCGCGGGCACGGCCGGCTGCTCGCCCGTGGCCTCGGCGTAGCCGTCGTCGAGGGTGTCGAGCAGCCGCCCGACGTCCTCCATGGGCATGCGGAAGCTCGCCGTGCACATCTCGCCGCGCCAGAGGCTGAGGACCAGCGTGCCCTCATGCCACGTGACGCGGAGACACCGTTCCTGACCTCGCGCATCGAAGAAGACTTCGCCGAACGATGGCAAGGGGACAACTTCCGACATGGAGGACATATTGCTTTAACCAGCCTTTATTCGTCCACTCAACCCCGGAAAACCCTAAGGGACCGGTCTTCCCACCTACACCGGGATTCCCTCTGGTCACGCTCGGTAGAGACTTTCTGGCACCAGCTGGAGTCCCGATCGACCAGTGTGCCATGCGTGCCGTCGCGCCGATTCATGAATGCCGCGATGCGTCTGGCCGATCACGCCGCGTTCGGCGCGGCGGCACTGGAATGCGGGTAGCGTTTAGTGCCGTGCCGGACTCCCATCTCCCGTCAGTCGACGAACTGCTCAGCATCGCGGTCAACGCTCTCGGAGGGAGCGAACGGCAGGGCCAGGTCACCATGGTCCAGGCCGTGCGGCAGTCCCTCGACGACAAGACGCACCTGGCGGTCCAGGCGGGCACGGGCACCGGCAAGTCAGTGGCCTACCTCGTGCCCTCGATCCGCCACGCGATGGACAGCGAGAAGCCGGTCGTGATCTCCACGGCCACGATCGCGCTGCAGCGCCAGCTCGTCGACCGCGACCTGCCGAGGCTCTCCGAGGCGCTGGGCAAGGAGCTGCCGCACGAGCCGACGTTCGCCATCCTCAAGGGCCGCCGTAACTACCTGTGCCGCTACAAGGCGACGGCGGGCTGGCCCGAGGAGGACGAGCAGGACCAGCTCTTCGACCCGCGTGAGGTGAGCGCCACCGGCCGCATGGTGCAGCGCATCCAGGAGTGGGCCGAGGAGACCGAGACCGGCGACCGCGACGAGCTGGTGCCCGGCGTGAGCGAGCAGGCGTGGCGGCAGTTCTCGGTGAGCGCGCAGGAGTGCCTGGGCGCCACCCGCTGCCCGAGCGGCGCCGAATGTTTCGCCGAGCTGGCCAGGGCGCGGGCGGGTGAGGTCGACGTGGTCGTGACCAACCACGCGCTGCTCGCCATCGACGCCATGGGCGAGCTGCCGGTGCTGCCCGAGCACGAGGTCGTCGTGGTCGACGAGGCCCACGAGCTGGTCGACCGGGTGACGTCGGTGGTCACCAGCGAGCTGTCCGACACCTCGGTGATGCTGGCGGTCCGCCGGGTCGGCCGGCTGATCGAGCAGCCGATCGCCGACCAGCTGATGGAGGCCGGCGAAGACCTCAAGGCGCTGCTGGCCGCCGCGCCGCCCGGGCGCATCGACGAGCTTCCCGAGGTGCTCGGGCTGACGCTGGCGCTGGTGCGCGACACGGCCTGGCGATGCATCACCGCGCTCGGCCCGCGCAACGCCGACAAGGACGACCCCGACAAAGCGGGGCAGCGCAAGGCCGCGTTCACGGCGCTCGACGAGGTGCACGACACCGCGGTGCGCATGCTGGAGGCCTACGGCCACGCCTCAGAGGCCGACCGGGCGGAAGTGGTCTGGCTCGACGCCGGCACCGACCGCCGGCCGCCGATGTTGCGGGTCGCGCCGCTGAGCGTCAGCGGCATGTTGCGCGACAAGCTGTTCGGGGAGCGCACGGTGGTGCTCACGTCCGCCACGCTCGCGCTCGGCGGCACATTCGACCCGCTGGCCGCACAGTGGGGGCTGGGCGAGGGCAGAAGCTGGCAGGGCATCGACGTCGGCTCGCCGTTCGACCACCCGCGCGCGGGCATCCTCTACGTCGCCAAACACCTGCCCCAGCCGGGGCGCGACGGCCTGCCGCAGGCCTACCTCGACGAGATCGCCGAGCTGATCGAGGCGGCCGGGGGCCGCACGCTGGGGCTGTTCTCCTCGATGCGGGCGGCCAAGGCGGCCACCGAGGCGCTGCGCGAGCGGCTGGACGTGCCGCTGCTGTGCCAGGGCGACGACTCCACGATGCTGCTGGTCAAGCAGTTCGCCGACGACCAGCCGACGTGCCTGTTCGGGACGCTGTCGCTGTGGCAGGGCGTCGACGTGCCCGGCCCGTCGCTACGGCTGGTGATCATCGATCGGGTGCCGTTCCCGCGCCCCGACGACCCGCTGACCTCGGCCCGGCAGCGCCACGTGGCGGCCAAGGGCGGCAACGGGTTCATGGCGGTGGCGGCCAACCACGCCGCCCTGCTGCTGGCCCAGGGTGCCGGCCGCCTGCTGCGCGCCCAGGACGACAAGGGCGTGATCGCGGTCCTCGACCCCCGCCTGGCCACGGCCCGCTACAGCGGCTTCCTTCTGGGTTCCCTTCCTCCGTTCTGGCGCACGAATGACCCGGCCATCCCCCGAGCGGCACTCAAACGCCTCACGGAGACGGCCCCTGACGACTGACCACCGACCACAAACTCCTGACTCCTGACGAGGATCACGCCACCAGGGCGCCCCCCGGCCGGGCCATCCGAAGGGCTCCCGCACGCGACCGGTCCTCCACGTAACGTTGCGTGCCCGGTCACGGGTTTCACCACGGTGAGGGTCAAGAGCGCGCCCCGTCACGGCGGTCTGCCGGTGAAGGGTCGGAGGCCGTTTCCTGGAGGGCCGTCAGCCACGTACGGCGGGTGGCTGAACCAGGCGAAGCCGTAACACTAAAAGGGAGAAAGATCGGGACGCTTGGGAGAGACCCCGTCGCCGGAGGAGACGCCGCGGAGGCGGCGGGAGACCCAGGGGACGAGGTGTTCGCGCATCCATTGGGCGTCTTCGCGCCGGCGCGCCCGGGGATCCACCGCCCGCTCCGGCCAGCCCTTGCGCCAGTCGTCGAACGGCACTCCCAGCACGTCGAGCACACGCGCGGCGACCAGCCGGTGACCGTCTTCGTTCATGTGCAGGCGGTCGGCGCTCCATGCCCGCCAGTCACGCAGCCCCTGCATCGACCACTGGTCGACGAGCCGGCACCCGTAGAGGTCGGCGATGGAACGCACGTGCAGGTAGAAGGTGGCGAAGCGGCCGCGCAGGCGCCGCATCACCGGCGTGTCGCGCGGGTCGACCCCGGTGAACAGCAGCACGTCGGCGCCCCCGGCCCGCAGGTCGCGTACGGCCCGCGCGACCTGCTTGGCCATCACGTCGGGGTCGCTGCCGGGCCTGAGCAGGTCGTTGCCTCCGGCGCAGAAACTGACCAGGTCAGGCGCCATCTCGACGGCCAGCGGCACCTGCTCGGCGACGATCTGGTCGATCAGCTTGCCGCGTACGGCCAGGTTGGCGTAGCGGAAACCGGGGTTGTCGGTGGCGAGCCGTTCGGCCACCCGGTCGGCCCAGCCACGGTAGTGGCCGTCCGGCCCGGGATCGTTCAGCCCTTCGGTGAAGCTGTCGCCGAGAGCGACGAAGGACTTGTAATGCCTCATGAGGTCGTCTTCATCTCCGCGATAGCGTGCAGCGCAAGGACGTATGACTGTAGCCCGAAGCCCGCGATCGTGCCCGTCGCCACCCCGGCCACGACGGAGGTATGGCGAAACTCTTCCCTGGCCGCGGGATTGGAGATGTGCACCTCGACGAGCGGGGCGGTGCGCTGGGCGATGGCGTCGCGCAGGGCGTAGGAGTAGTGGGTGAAGGCGGCCGGGTTGAGCACGACGGGGATGCGGCCGTCGCAGGCCTCGTGGATCCAGCCGATCAGCTCGGCCTCGTCGTCGGTCTGGCGCACCTCGACGTGCTCGCCGAGCTCGCGGCCGGTGTCGCGGCAGAGGGTGGCGAGGTCCTCGAACGTCTCGGCGCCGTAGACGTCGGGCTCGCGGACGCCGAGCCGGCCCAGGTTGGGGCCGTTGAGCACGAGGATCATGCGGAGATCTCCCTGTAGGCGGCTTCGAGCAGCTCTTCTGCGGGGCCTTCGAGGCGACCGGGTCGCGCCAGGCCGTCGAGCACGACGAAGCGCTGCTCGGCTCCGCGGTTCTTCTTGTCCAGGCGCATGTGGTCGCGCAACCGGGGCCACGCGCCGGCGCGGTAGGAGACGGGCAGGCCGACGCTCGTGAGGATCGACCTGGTGCGCTCGACGAGGTCGGCGCGTCCGGAGAGCCGCGACAGCTCGGCGGCGTAGACCATGCCGATGGCGACGGCCTCGCCGTGGCGGATGGTGTAGTGCTCTTCGCGCTCGATGGCGTGGGCGAGCGTGTGGCCGTAGTTGAGGACTTCGCGCAGGCCGGACTCGCGCAGGTCGGCGCCCACGACGTCGGCCTTGACCTGGATCTTGCGCTCGATAAGCTCGCGGGTGTGCGGGCCGCCGGGTGTGGTGGCGGCCTCGGGATCGGCCTCGACGAGCGTGAGGATGGCCGGGTCGGCGATGAAGCCGCCCTTGATGATCTCGGCGAGGCCGGCGACGTAGTCGGCTTTGGGCATGCTGCCGAGCGTCGACAGCTCGCACAACACCCCGGCCGGCGGAAGGAACGTGCCGACGAGGTTTTTGCCCTCGGGCGTGTCGATGCCGTTCTTGCCGCCGACGGCCGCGTCGACCATGGCCAGCAGCGTCGTGGGCACGAGCACGACCTGCACGCCGCGCAGCCACGTGCCCGCCACGAACCCGGCCAGATCGGTGGTCGCTCCCCCGCCCACGCCGATCACGGCGTCGGAGCGGGTCACGCCGTGCCGGCCGAACGCGGACCACAGGCGCGCGGCCACGTCGACGGACTTGGCCTGCTCGCCGTCGGGCACGGGCAGGTCGGCGACCTCGTAGCCGCGCTCCGACAGGGTCGCGGTGACCGGCCTGGCGAGATCGGGCAGGCTCTCGGGGCGGATGACCGCGACGGTGCGCACCCCCGGTTTGAGCAGCGTCTCCAGCTCGGCCTGCACGCCGGTGCCGACCACGACGTCGTAGGGGCTGTCGCCGCGTACGTGGATCCGCGTCGCGCTCATGCGGGCAGCCCTCTCACGATCTCGTCGGCGAGCTCGGCCGGCTCGCGCTTGTCGGTGACCACGGTCGCCACGGCCAGCCGCTCATAGACCGGCCGCCGCTCCTCCATCAGCTTCTTCAGCTGGCTGCGCGGGTTCAGCACGAGCAGCGGCCTGGCCGAGCCGAGCCCGACCCGCTGCACCGCGTCGGAGAGCCCCACCTGCAGATAGACCACGTGGTGGCCGTCGAGCAGGGCCTGGGTCTCCTCGTTGAGCACGGCGCCGCCGCCGAGGGACAGGATGCCGTCGTGCTCGGCCAGCGCCGTGCGCACGGCCTGGTGCTCGAGCTCGCGGAAGCGGGCCTCGCCGTCTTCGACGAAGATGTCGGAGACGGGCTTGCCCGCCACGGCCTCGACGTCGGTGTCGGTGTCGCGGAACCCGACACCGAGCCGCTCGGCCAGCAGCCGCCCGATCGTGGTCTTGCCTGACCCGGGAGGGCCGATCAGCACGACGATGCTCGCGGATGGCTTCGTGCTCATTTGATCACCATGGAAGAGAGGTAGCCGGACAGGTTGCGCGCGACCTCCTCGACGGAGTCGCCGCCGAACTTCTCGAGCGCCGTGTCGGCCAGCACCAGCGCGACCATCGCCTCGGCGACGATGCCCGCGGCCGGCACGGCGCACACGTCGGAGCGCTCGTGGTGGGCCTTGGCCGCCTCACCGGTCTTGACGTCGATGGTGGCCAGGGCCCTGGGCACCGTGGAGATCGGCTTCATCGCGGCGCTGACGCGCAGGACCTCGCCGTTGGTCATGCCGCCCTCGACGCCCCCCGCGCGGTTGGTGATGCGCCTGACGCCGTCGTCGGCGGTGTATTCGATCTCGTCGTGGGCGCGCGAGCCGGGCCGCATGGCGGTCTCGAAGCCGTCGCCGACCGCGACGCCCTTGATGGCCTGGATGCCCATGAGCGCCGCGGCCAGCCGGGAGTCGAGCCTGCGGTCCCAGTGGGTGTAGCTGCCTAGGCCCGGCGGCAGGCCGTAGGCCAGCACCTCGACGACGCCGCCGAGCGTGTCGCCGTCTTTGTGCGCCTTGTCGATCACGGCGATCATCGCGGCGCTGCCCTCGGGATCGGAGCACCTGACCGGGTCGTCGTCGATGCGGGCCTGGTCTGCGGGGCCGGGCAGCGTCTCGGCCGGAGTCTTGGCTCCGCCGATGGAGGTGACGTGGCTGACGATGTCGACGCCGAGCGCCTGCTTGAGGAAGCGCCTGGCGACCTCGCCCAGCGCGACGCGGGCCGCGGTCTCGCGGGCACTGGCCCGGTCGAGCACCTGCCGGGCGTCGTCGAACCCGTATTTCTGCATGCCGGCCAGGTCGGCGTGCCCGGGGCGGGGGCGGGATCTCGGAGCGTTACGGGCCAGGCCCTCCAGCTCGGCCGGGTCGACCGGGTCGGCCGCCATGACCTTCTCCCACTTGGGCCACTCGGTGTTGCCGATGCGGATGGCGACGGGGCTGCCCATCGTGCGCCCGTGGCGCACGCCGCCCACGATCGTCACCTGGTCCTGCTCGAACTTCATCCGCGCGCCGCGGCCATAACCGAGCCTGCGGCGGCGCAGGGCCTCGTCGATGGCGGTCGTGGTCACCTCGACGCCGGCAGGCAGGCCTTCGAGGACGGCGACGAGTTCGGGCCCGTGGGATTCTCCGGCGGTCAACCAGCGCAACATGCCTCCAAGTCTTCCACGTGCGGCCCAGTGGCCGGACCGGCGTTCACCAACCGAGACAGAGCACGCTAAACGCCCCCAGCAGCATGAACGGCCCGAAAGGGAACTCGGTGTGCCGGGTTCCGCGCTTCGTCACGAGAAGGGCGACGGCGTACAGGGCGCCCAGCAACTGCCCCGCGAAGGCGGCGACGACCAGGGACTGCCAGCCGAGCGCCGCGCTCGTCATGCCGATGAGCCCGGCCAGCTTCACGTCCCCCAGACCCATCGCGTACGGCCTGGCGAACCAGAGCACCCCGTACACGGCCGCCAGCGCCGCCCCGCCGGCCAGCGCCGCGGGCAACTCTCCCGTCGGCACGAGCGCCAGCGCCATGACGGGGTACGCCGGGAGCGTGATCGCGTCGGGCAGCAGGCTCGTACGCCAGTCGACCACGGCCAGGGCCACCCCGATCACGGCGAAGCACGCGTACGGCAGTCCCACCCGCCACGCGACGAGCGCGGTGACGGCGGCGCACACCACCTCGATGGCCGGCGGCCACGGGGGAACGGGGGTGACACCGTCGTCATAGGTGTCGGCCAGCGCCCGGATGGCGCGTCCGCACAGGAGTCCGAGCAGCGCCATGAGTGCGACCACGCACAGACCCTAAACCGCCCGGCCCGCCCC
>NZ_SMKP01000292.1:0-8543 GCF_004349015.1 Nonomuraea diastatica | reverse complement strand
GCTCATCCCCGGCACCCCGCTGGGGGATCAACACTTCACATTCTTGCAGCTCAAGAGCATCACCCACGCTGGAGCAGTGGTGGGTTACTGACGTGCGCCTACCGAACGGTCTTAATTTCCGACCAGATCAGCCGTCAATTTGACAGTCCCGCTGGTGGAAGATCCGAGGCGCCTCATTCCGCTCTGCCGCGGTAAATGCGTACGCCTCGATCTCGATCACGGATGAGGCGGTCCAGGTCAGGATTGCCGCGATCATGAGTCTGCCGCAGTAAATCCGGCATCTACTGCAGCACATTTGTCGTCGAGGGATGGGCATCTCGCCTTTCCGGAGCAGCGCCTGCCCGGAGTCACCGTGGTTATGGTCGGCGGCCAGCTCGACGATGCGGTCACGCACGGGTTCGCTCGTGGCTGCTCGCCGCGGGAAACGTACGATCGGGCGCATGACATGTGTGCTGGTCGTGGAGGACGACCTGGTCATCAGATCCGAGCTGGTCGAGGCGCTGGCGGCGCAGGGCTACCAGGCGGAGGCGGCCGCGTCCGGGGCCGAGGCGCTGGAGGTGGCGGACCGGCACCAGCCGGATCTCGTCCTGCTGGATCTCGGGCTGCCGGACGTGGATGGGGTGGCGGTGTGCCGGCGGTTGCGGTCGGCTGTGCCGGACACGGTGATCGTCGTGCTCACGGCTCGTACGCAGGAGTTCGAGGTCGTGGTGGCTCTGGACGCTGGCGCCGACGACTACCTGACCAAGCCGTTCCGGCTGACCGAGCTGATGGCCAGGATCCGCGCGCACCTGCGGCGGCGCGGCCCCGCGCAGGGCGAGCGCGTGTTGACCGCCGGGCGGCTGCGGCTCGATCTGCCCGCGCGGCGGGCGTACGTCGGGGAGGCGGAGGTGGCGTTGCGGCCCAAGGAGTTCGATCTGCTGGCGGCGCTGGTGAGCCGCGCGGGCGAGGTGGTGACGCGCGAACAGCTCATGGACGAGGTGTGGGACGAGAACTGGTTCGGCTCCACCAAGACGCTGGACGTGCACGTGTTCGCGCTGCGCCGCAAGCTGGCAGAGCACGGCGAGGGGATGGAGCGGATCGTCACGGTGCGGGGGCGCGGCTACCGCTACGAACCCTGACCGCTGCCGGGCGCCATCATCGGCGCACTGGCAAGCGCTAGGTGCCGCGGCCCGGCAGCAGGAGGCTGAACAGCGGCGGCCGGGCCCGGCTGAGCACCAGCCTGCCGCCCTCGGCCTCGGCCAGCGAGCGGGCCAGGGCGAGGCCGATGCCGTGGCTGTCGCCGCTCGACCGGATGAACGGATCCGCGCCCTCCGCCACGCCCTGCCCATGATCGCTCACCTCGATGGCCAGCCCCGGGCCCACGTCGGACACGGTGACCGCGACCTCCCCCTGACCGTGGCGCAGCGCGTTGTCGAGCAGCACGCGCAGGATCTGCCGGACGGCCGCGGGCTGGGCCGTCGTCGGCGGCAGTTCCGGCTCCACGGTGATGGTCAGGCGGCGCCCCTGCTCGGCCAGCGGGCCGAGCCATTCCTGCCGGATCTCCTCCATCAGCCCGCGGACGTCTAGCGGCTCGATCGGCACGCGGCTGTCGCGGCTGAGCCGTACGAGATCGTCGATCACCTCCTGCAACCGCTCCCCTCTGGCCAGCGCGGCCCGGATCGCCGGAGCCAGGTCCGCGCCGGGACGGGACAGAGCGGACTCCAGGCCGAGCAGCAGCCCGGTCAGCCCGGTGCGCAACTGGTGGGACACGTCGGCGCTGAAGGCCCGCTCCCGGGACAGCACGGCTCCGAGGCGGCGCGCGGTCGACTCCAGCGCCTGCCCGGCCTGGTCGGCCTCGCGCAGCCCGGAAGGGGACGTGCGAACGCTGAAGTCACCGCCGCCGAGCGCCTGTGCGACGGCGGTGAGCCGCTCGAGGGGCGCGGCGAGCCGGGCCGATTGGCGCACGGCCACGCCCGCGGCCAGCGCGATCACGATCAACGCGAGCCCGCCCATCAGCAGCCACGCCTGATGGACGCGATCCCTAACCTGTGAGTTCGGCGTCGCCACTCGGATGACCATGGCGGTGCCTTCGTCGGAGGGGACGGGCGCGGACACGGCCAGGAAACCGCCCTCCACCGTGTCGTGGACGCGCCCGTCCTTGCTGGAGGCGGCCAGGCCGGAGTGGGCGGGGCCGTCGCCGAACAGTCGGGCGCCGGACACGGCGTAGCCGCCGATGGCCAGGTCGCCCGGCAGGCCCGTCGGCAGTCTCAACGGCACCCGCGGCTCATCGGGGACGGCGGCGGCGACCCAGGCGGCGTCGCGTTGCAGGGCCGCCACGGTCTGGTCGTGGTAGAGCAGGCTCATCGCGACCGCCAGCGGCACCAGGAAGAGCGCGACGGCCAGGGCGGTCACGCTCACGATCACCACCAGCACCCGCCGCCGCAGCGGCACTCCCTGCGCTGTCACCCTCCCAAGGTGGCAGAAGGCAGGTAAACGCTCCGCTAACGGGCTGCTCAGCGGGCGCTTTCCGGCCCGCTTCTAGCGTGGGAGACATGAAGGTACGGCATAGCGTCATGGCCCTGGTCGTCGCGGGGCTGGCGGTGGGCTGCGCGGCCGCGGCACCCGCCCAGACTCAGACGCAGACACAGGAGCAGCCACCGGTGACTCCGCGGGCCGCGGAGTCGAATCCGCCGGGCGATATTCCAGACGACACGCTGTTCGTGGCCTATCGGCATCCCGGTCAGCCGTACGAGGTGAAGGTGCCCGAGGGGTGGGCACGCACGGACCTGCCCACCGGGGCCGGCTTCACCGACAAGCTGAACAGCATCCGCATCGAGACCGCGCCCGCCGCCTCGCCGCCGACGGAGGCGTCGGTCAGGAACCAGGTGAAAGACGGCCAGATCAGCACGGTCGGCACGGTGACCAGGAAGGGCGGCAGAGCGATTCGGGTCGTCTACCGCGCCGACAGCAGCCCAGACCCGGTCACCGGCAAGGTCGTCAGGGACGAGATCGAGCGCTACGTCTTCTACCGGACCGGGCGCGAGGCGATCCTGACCCTGTCCGGCCCTGTCGGCGCCGACAACGTGGACCCGTGGCGCACGGTCTCCGACTCCTTCCGCTGGACGACGTCATGATCCTGCGAGCCGAGGAGCTCTACCGCTTCTACCGGTCAGGCGATGAGGAGACCAGGGCGCTGCGCGGCGTCACCCTTCACGCCGCCGCCGGCGAGGTGGTGCTGGTCAGCGGCCCGTCCGGGTCGGGTAAGTCCACGCTGCTGGCCTGCCTGGGCGGGCTGGACGACCCGGACGGCGGCACCGTCACGGTGGACGGCCACCGCATCAGCCACCGGCCCGAGGCCGAGCGGGCAGCGCTGCGGGCCCGGCTGGTGGGCGTGCTGTTCCAGAGCGGCAACCTGATCGAACACCTGACGGTCGCGGCCAACGTCGATCTGGCCCAGCAGCTGGCGGGGCGACGGGACAGGCGCCTGCGCGACGAGTTGCTGGCTGTGCTGGGGCTCTGGGCCAGGGCGGGGGCGTGGCCGAGCCAGCTGTCCGGCGGAGAGTCGGCCCGCGCCGGGCTGGCCGTGGCGCTGGCCAACCGCCCCGCGCTGCTGCTGGCCGACGAGCCCACCGGCGAGCTCGACCAGCACACCGAGGCGCCCGTGCTGCGGCTGATCCGCGAACAGGCCGGCGAGCGCACCGCCGTGGTGATCGCCTCGCACAGCCCGGCCGTGCGGCGGCTGGCCGACCGCGTGGTGGAGCTGAAGGACGGGCGGGCGACATGACCGCGCTGGTCACCTGCCAGAACCTGGCCCGGGTCTACGGCAGGGGCGCGAACGCCCTGGTCGCCGTCCACGAGGTTACCTGCGAGCTGCGGCCGGGCGAGCAGGTCGCGGTCACCGGCCCGTCGGGGTCGGGCAAGACGACGCTGCTGCACCTGCTCGCCGGGCTCGACCGCCCCACAGCGGGGCGGATCGGCTGGCCCGCGTTCGACGACCGCCCGCATGGCCGGATCGGCGTGGTCTTCCAGGGGCCGAGCCTGCTTCCCCCGCTGAACGTCGCCGAGAACGTGGCGCTGCCGCTGCTCGTCGCCGGACTGGGGGACGCCGAGGCCAGGGAGCGGGCGTTGATCGCGCTGGCCGCCATCGGCCTGGCCGGCCTGGCCGGAGCGCTGCCGGAAGAGCTGTCGGGCGGGCAGGCGCAGCGCGTGGCGGTCGCCCGGGTGCTGGCCGCCGAGCCCCGGCTGATCATCGCGGACGAGCCCACCGCGCAGCTCGACTCGGACCTGGCCCGCCGGGCGGTCGATCTGCTCACCGAGGTGGCGTCCCGGCTGGACGCGGCCCTCGTGATCACCACCCACGACCCGCTGGTCGCGGCGCGGCTGCCCCAGACCTGGACCATGAGCGACGGAGTGCTTGCATGCTGATCTTCATCTGGCTGCGCGGCCTGCTGACCCGCCGGGCGGGCAGGCTGGCCGCAGCCGCGGCGGGCATCGCGCTCGCCGTCGCCCTCCCCGCCATGCTGGGCGCGTTCCTCGCCTCCGCCAAGGTCACCATGACGGCCCGCTCGCTCCAGCGGGTGCCGGTCGACTGGCAGGTGGAGCAGCAGCCCGGCCAGGCCCTGTCCGTCCCGATGCCCGGCACCTCCCGCGAGGTGGACTTCGCCCGGATCGACGGGTTCGAGTCGCGCCAGGGCGGACAGACGCTGACCACTGGCGCCGGCCAGATCCTGGGCCTGCCCGCCGACTACGCCGCCGCCTTCCCCGGCGAGCTGCGCATGCTAGCCGGGACGGCGAAGGGGCCGCTGCTCGCCCAGCAGACCGCCGCCAATCTGCACGCCGCACCCGGCGCCACCGTCACCGTGCGCCGTCCCGGGCTGCCCGACGCGGCGGTGACGGTCACCGGGGTGGTGGAGCTGCCCGCCGCCGACTCGCTGTTCCAGCGCGTCGGCGCGCCGCCGGGCGCGCAGCCGCAGGCGCCGCCCGACAACGTGCTGCTGCTCCCGGCCGCCGACTGGCACCGGCTGTCCGACGGCATCCCCCGCGACCGGGTACGCACCCAGTTCCACATCCGCGTCGACCGCCGGCTGCCGTCCGATCCGGCGGCGGCCTACACCGCGGTCACCGGGCAGGCCCGCAACCTGGAGGAGCGGATGGCCGGCAGCGGGCTGGTCGGCGACAACCTCGGCGCCGCCCTGGACGCCGCGCGCGAGGACGCCCTGTACTCGCAGGTGCTGTTCCTGTTCCTGGGCATGCCGGCGGTCGTGCTCGCGGCGCTGCTCGCCGCCCTCGTGACCCGTGCCGGGGAGCCGCGGCGGGCGGCCGAGCAGGCGCTGCTGCGGACCAGGGGCGCGTCCAAGGGCGCGCTCGTGCGGCTCGCGCTGATCGAGACCGCGCTCGTGGGCGTGGCCGGCGTGCTGGCCGGCCTCGGGGCGGCCGCCCTGGCCGGACGCGCGCTGTTCGGGTCGGCGAACGTGTCGTGGTGGGCGGCCGTCCTAGGGCTGCTGGTCGCCGCCGCCACCGTGCTGCCGCCCGCGCTGCGCGCCACCACCGTGGCCGCCGCCCGCCGCCCCGTCGGTGGGCCGCGCCGCTCTCCCGCCTGGCTGCGGTACGGGCTGGACCTGTGGCTGCTGGCCGGATCCGCCGTGATCTTCTGGATCACCAGCAGGAACGGCTACCAGCTGGTTCTGGTCCCCGAGGGGCTGCCCCAGCTGTCGGTCGACTACTGGGCCTTCGCCGGGCCGGCACTGCTGTGGGCGGGTGCGGGCCTGCTCATCTGGCGCCTGGCCCGGACGCTGCCCAGCTCGTTCGTCACCTGGGCGGCCAGGCCGCTGGCCGGCAGCCTGGCGGGCACCGTGTCGGCGATGCTGACCCGCCAGCGCGCGCCGCTGGCCCGCACCGCCACCCTGGCGGCGCTGGCCGTCGCGTTCGCCGTCTCCACGTCCGTCTTCGACACCACCTACCTCCAGCAGGCCCAGGTGGACGCCGAGCTGACCAACGGCGCCGACGTCACCGTCTCCCAGACCACCGCCACCCAGGGGCAGCTCGCGGCCGTGCCCGGCGTGGCCCGGGTCGAGCCGCTGCAGCACCGCTTCGCCTACGTCGGCTCCGACCTGCAGGACCTGTACGGCATCCGCCCCACCACCACCCGCCTGCACGACACCTACGTCTCCGGCGGCACCGCTCGCGAGATCCTCGACCGACTCGCCCGCCAGCCGGACGCGCTGCTAGTCAGCCAGGAGACCGTCAACGACTTCCAGCTCCACCTCGGCGACCAGGTGCGGCTGCGCACCGAGGACGGCACGACCGTCCCCTTCCACTACGCCGGCATCGTCACCGAGTTCCCCACCGCGCCCCGCGACAGCTTCCTCGTCGCCAACGCCTCCTACCTGGCCCGCCACATGCCCGTCGACACCACGTACCTCATCACCACGGACGGCACCCCGCCCCACCGGGTCGCCGCCGACCTGCGCGGCCGGCTTGGTCCGGCGGCCAAGGTCACCGACGTGGAGACCAGCCGCCAAGTCATCGGCAGCAGCCTCACCGCCGTGGACCTGTCCGGCCTGACCGCTATCGAGCTCGGCTACGCGCTGGCCCTGGCAGGGCTGGCTACCGGCCTGCTGCTCGTGCTCGGCTTCGCCGAGCGGCGCCGCACCTACGCGCTGGCCCGGGTGCTCGGGGCGACCCCGCGCCAGCTGGGCTCGTTCGTATGGGCCGAGGTCGGGCTGGTCGGACTGGCCGCGGCCGTGCTGGGCGCGCTGTGCGGGTGGGCGCTGTCACGGATGTTGGTGGCCGTGCTCAGCGGCGTGTTCGACCCGCCTCCCGACGCGCTGGCCGTGCCGTGGCCGTACCTGGCCGCCCTCGCGGTCCTCGGCGTGGCGGCGCTACTCGCCGCCGGAGCCGCCACGGTCCGGGCCGCGCGCCGCCCGCCCTTGACGGTGCTCCGCGACCTGTGACGCGCTGCCCGCCATTGACGTGCGCGGGCTGATGTGGCATCACACCTGGAGTCGGCGCGGCCTTCACGGCCTCCTCCCCGGTGCCGGGTCAGCTACGCCTCCAGCTCCGCCAGCAGCGCGGTCCACCGTTCGCCGATGACGTCCCGGCTGTGCTGCCGGGACGGCGCCCAGGTCGGCCTCGGTCAGGGTGACGAAGGCGTCGAGCCTGCCGTACCTGTGGGCGATCATCTTCCGGACGGCGGGCTTGTGCGCGCCGAAGCCGGTGTGCTCCTGGCCGATCGTGATCACGCCGGGCGGGCCAGCAGCGCGGCTGCCAGGTTGAGCCCGGGACGCGTGGTGATCAGTACGCCGGTGCGCAGCCCGCTCAGGAAGCGCAGGAGGGCGAGGTCGGTCCGCAGATCGAACCTTCCGTAGGCCGCCTCCTCCCGCGGGATGAGCCTGCTGCCCAGCAAACGCGCGCGGCGCCGGTGCGGGCGTTGGTCCAGGAAGGTGACGCGAACGCCGGCGGCACCGGGAAGAAGGGCCGCTCCCTCGTCCGGATGACGCTGACGATCTCGACGTCGTGGTCGGCCGACAGCGTGCTCGCGGGGTTGAGGACGGTCCTGATGGTGCCGCCCATGCCGTACGCGTGCAGCAGCAAGATCTTCACCTGCCGCGTGCTGGGCGGGCCGGCCCGGCGGGCCCTGCGGCGGTTGGCCGCCCGGAGCAGGAACGGGCCCAGCCTGCGCGCGTTCGTCGCCAGGTGGATGGCGGCCAGGGTCACGATGATCGAGCCCAGGGTGTCGGTGGGATAGTGCGCCCCTAGGTAGACCCTCGCTAGTATCTGCCCGGCCACGAGCACGCAGCCCGCCGCCAGGACGGGCCATCGCCAGCGGGTTTTCCAGGCCAGCAGCGCGACGGCGACCGCCATCGACAGGGTCAGGCACACGTGACCACTGGGGAAGCTGTCCGGGCCGAGCTCGTGCGCCAGCGCGTGGGACGCGGGCGGCCTCGGACGGGCGACCAGGGGCTTGAGCAGCGCGCCGACGCCCCACCCCGCGGCGATCACCACCAGCACCAGCCGGGCGGCGCGCGACCGTCCCCAGACGGCGACCGCCACGACGAGGACGACGGCGAGGACCGTGCCCACGACGTTGCCGAACCCCACGTTCAGCGCCTGCGCCACCGCCGTCGGCCACGGCCCGCGTGCCGACTGCACCACCTCGCTCACGCTGGTGTCCGCCGCAGTCCAGGCGGGCGTGCGGGCGGCGAACCCCACCACCGCCCCGAAGACCAGGAGCGCGACGGAGACCGGGATCGGGAACCTGGTTCTGCTCGACCACATAGAGGAACGGTAGGAAAGGGCGCGTCAGCGGCTGATCAAGATCCCGTTAGCGCGACGTTTACCTTCGCTCCCGCAGGACGGGGCCCAGCAGGATTAACCGCGCGTTATGGATGGCAGAACCTGCCGCTGTCCGTCGTCTTCGCAGACTGAGAGGCGTCAGCAAGACGTCAACGCACGGAGATATGTCTATGCGCAGGCCTATGATCATCGCCGGACTCGCCACCGTCACCGTCCTCCTGGCCGGCGGAGGGGCCGCGTTCGCCTCGTCCCTCGACCAGAGCCCCGCC
>NZ_SMKP01000291.1:0-8551 GCF_004349015.1 Nonomuraea diastatica | reverse complement strand
CCCCCATGGCCCGCGGGGTGCCGTCATGCTCGGGCTCGTGGTCGCGCCCGCTTCGCTCCTCGTTGGCTCGTGCCTCGCTCACTCGTGGCGAGCTCCTGCGCTCGGGTGCTCCCACCAACCCGTGCGTCGCGACCGCCACCGCCGCCAGCCGGGACAGGGAGCCCTCCAGGGTCTTGACGTCGTCGGGGGTCGCGCCCTTCTGCGGCCCGTAGACGGCGGCGGCGCCGTGCGGGCCGAGGAGCGGGTTGTCCACGTCGCTCGCCACCACGAACTCCACACCGGACACGTCGAGGAAACCGGACATGTCGATGCGGGCGAGCTCTTTGAGCGCGGCCCCGCCCCGGGGGAGCTCGTCGCCGCCGGCGTCGAGCAGGCGCGCGCCGAGGGCCTGCACCATGCCCGCTCCCCCGTCGGTGCATGCGCTGCCGCCCAGCCCCAGGACCACCCGCTTGGCGCCGCGGTGTACGGCGTGGGCGACCAGCTCGCCCGTGCCGTAGCTGGTGGCGGTCAGGGGCTCGCGCCCGCCGGGCAGCCGGCGCAGCCCGGACGCCTCCGCCAGCTCGACCACGGCCGTGCCGGCCGCCTGCCAGGCGTACGAGGCGGGGATCCGCTCCCCCGTGGGGCCGGTCACCTCGATCGTGACCCGCGTGAAGCCGCCGGCCACGGCGGCGTCGACGGTGCCGTCGCCACCGTCGGCGACCGGCAGCTCCACCGTGGGAACGCCGAGCCCGGCCGACACCCGGGAGGCCACCTCCGCCGCCGTCAGCGACCCCTTGAACTTGTCCGGAGCGACCAGAACAGGCTGAACCACAACGAACTCCCACATGATGGTGAACAATGTCCTGACACGCCTTCCTGCCCGGTGCGAGCGGGC
The DNA here is from genome assembly GCF_004349015.1 of Nonomuraea diastatica. Taxonomy (NCBI): domain Bacteria; kingdom Bacillati; phylum Actinomycetota; class Actinomycetes; order Streptosporangiales; family Streptosporangiaceae; genus Nonomuraea; species Nonomuraea diastatica. Next base: position 7,677 of record NZ_SMKP01000291.1, on the reverse strand, counting down.
AGGAAGGCGTGACTCATCATCATCACATCCCGGGCCGTTCACCCCACACGCTGCCCGGGCGATCGGCAGGCGCGTGCCGGACCGTCCCTAGGAGACCGTTCTGATGAACTCCTCCAGGGAGTAACGACCGTCCTGGTCGAGATCGGCCTCCTGGCTCATCGCCCCGAGGGCCTCGGGTGGGAGACCGGGGAAGTGCCGCCTGAGCTCGGACTCGCTGATGTAGCCGTCGCCGTCGGTGTCGATCGACGCGAAGGTGCTCTTGAGCCGGGCCAGCCGCTCGTCTGGGAGTTCCGCCGTCACGGGACCGCCTTCCGGATGCTCGTTCGTTCGGGTGCTCGTTTCCGGATTGTTCACCCACCCTAGTCATCCTCGACCCAGGGCAGACCGGGCAGGGGCGCGCACGGCTGCGGCTGACTGCGTGGCCTCGAACCGGCGGCTGCGCGGCTCCTACGAGTCCACCTGGACGCCCCGTTCCTCCGCCAGCCGCACCAGCCGCCGGTGGGCGGCGGCGCCCGCGCTCCCGGCCGCGTCCTGGGAGACGGTCTTCAGCTCGCCGCCGGCCACCACGGTCCGCCCGCCGACCAGCACCAGGGCCGGCGGCGGCGCCGGCCCGAAGACCAGCGCGCACACCGGGTCGGCGACGGCGGCGGCGAAGGACCCGACCGGCCACAGGACGACGTCGGCCAGCTTGCCCGGCTCGAGCGAGCCGAGCTCGTCCGCGCGGCCCAGGTTGCGGGCGCCGCCCAGGGTGGCCAGCTCCAGGGCCTGCCGGGCCGTGAGCGCCCCGGGACCGTATCGGGCCCGCTGGAACAGCAACGCCTGCCGCATCTCCCCGGCCAGCGGGGTCAGCTCGGAGGAGGCGCTGCCGTCCACGCCGAGCCCCACGTTCACGCCGCGGCGCATCATCTCGGACACGCGGGCGATGCCCGCCCCGAGCCGGCCGTTGGAGGAGGGACAGTGGGCGGAGCCGGTGCCGGTGGCGGCGAGCTTGCCGATGTCGGCGTCGCTCAGGTGCACGGTGTGCGCGAACCACACGTCGGGCCCGAGCCAGCCCAGCTTCTCCATGTAGTCGACGGGCCGCATCCCGAACCGCTCCAGGCAGTGCTCGTCCTCGTCCAGCGTCTCGGCGATGTGGGTGTGCAGGCGAACGCCCTTGGACCTGGCCAGCGCCGCCGACGCCGTCATCAGCTCGGCACTGGCCGAGAACGGCGAGCACGGCCCCACCGCGACCCGCACCATCGAGGAGAACGACGGGTCGTGGTGGGCGTCGACGGCCTCCGCCGTGGCGGTCATGACCTCGTCCAGCTCCTCGACCACGACGTCCGGCGGCAGCCCGCCCTTCGACTCGCCCATGTCCATGGAGCCGCGCGCCGGGTGGAACCTGACTCCGATCTCGCGGGCGGCCTCGATGCCCGCCGCGAACAGGTCGCCCCTCCCCTTGGGGAAGAGGTAGTGATGGTCGCTGGAGGTGGTGCAGCCCGACAGCGCCAGCCAGCCCAGCCCGGCGGCGGCGGCCCCCTTGACCACCTCGGCGTCCATGGCGGCCCACACCGGATAGAGCGACACCAGCCACTGGAACAGTGTCGCGTCCTGCGCGAGCCCTTGCGAGGCCCACTGGTAGAGGTGGTGGTGGGTGTTGACCAGGCCGGGCGTGGCCAGGCAGCCGGAGCCGTCGATCCGGGTCGCACCCGGGGCGGCGGGCGCGGGGCCGGCGCCCAGCGCGACGATCCGATCCCCCTCGATCCTGATATATCCGGATGGGATCTCGGGGCCGGTGACCGGCGCGACGTGCACGTTCTCGATCACGATGACGGGCGCCGGGGAGGGCTCCGGCACGGAGCCTGTGCGGAGGTCGCTCACGTGGCCGCCTTTCGCCGCGCGGCCAGCCGTACCGCGTCGAGGATCTTCTCGTAGCCCGTGCACCGGCAGAGGTTGCCCGCCAGCGCCTCCCTGATCTCCGCGTCCGACGGCCGCTCGACGCGCGCGATCAGGTCGTGCGCCTGCACGATCAGCCCCGGCGTGCAGAAGCCGCACTGCACCGCGCCGCACTCCGCGAACGCCTCCTGCACCGCGTCGAGCCGGTCCCCCTCGGCCAGCCCCTCGACGGTACGCACCTGCCGTCCCTCCGCCTGACCGGCGGCGACCAGGCAGGAGCAGACCGGCACGCCGTCGAGATAGACCGTGCACGAGCCGCATTCGCCCTGCTCACAGGCGTTCTTGGAGCCGGGCAGGCCGAGACGCTCGCGCAGCACGTACAGCAGGCTCTCTCCTTCCCACACGTTGTCGGCGCTCTCCTCGCGACCGTTGACGGTGAAGGTGACGCGCATCAGGCGGCCCTCCTTCCCAGATGGTCGTTCCAGGCCCACGTGAGCGTGCGGCGGGCCATCACACCGATGGCGTGCACGCGGTAGGCGGCGGTGCCGCGGACGTCGTCGATCGGCGCTGCGGCGGCCGCGCACAGCTCGCCGAACCTCCTGAGCAGCGCCGGGTCGAGCGGCGCCTGCCAGTCGAGCTCCCGCGCCAGCAGCTCCTCGGCCTCGTACGCCCGCCGCGGGGTGGGAGCCGCCGATCCCAGCCCCGTGCCGACCCGCCGCTCCCCCGGGCGCAGCGCGATCGCGAACGAGCACACCGCGATCACCATGGCGTTGCGGGTGCCGACCTTGGAGAAGTACTGAGGCCCCGTGGCGGGCCTGACGTGCACGGCCCTGATGAGCTCGTCCGGTTCCAGCGCGCTGCGCTTGACCCCGAGGTAGAACGCGGTGGCGGGGATCATCCTGACGCCCCGATCCCGCGATTCCACCTCGATCACCGCGTCGGCGGCGAGCAGCGGCGGATGGCTGTCGCCCGCGGGAGAGGCCGCGCCGAGGTTGCCGCCGACGGATCCGCGGTTGCGGATCTGCGGCGAGCCGACTGTGCGCGAGGCCTGGGCGAGCCCCGGCAGCGGCCCGCCCAGCTCCTCGATGATCGTCGTGTACGGCACCCCGGCCCCGACCCGGCAGGCACCACCCTCCATGCCCCACGCGCGCAGCTCGGCCACCTGGCCGAGGTCGAGCAGCGTGGCGGGCCTGCGCATGTCGAAGTTGAGCTCGACCATCACGTCGGTGCCGCCCTGGATGGGCACCGCGTCGGGCCGGTCCGCCTTGGCGGCCAGCGCCTCCTCCCACGTCGTGGGGCGCAAGAAGTCCATCGGTGTCTACTCCCAGGCGAATCCGGCGTCGGGCGCGTCCTCACGCAGCACACTGCCCTCGATCAGGCCGTACGGGCGGTCGGCGGCGAAGAAGACCTCGTTGTCGTTGTCCAGGCCGAAGGGCGACAGGTCCACGGCGAAGTGGTGCTTGTTCGGCAGGGCCAGCCTGACCTCGCAGATCTCCTCGCAGCCGGTCAGCGCCCGCTCGCCCATGGCGTACAGGGTCTGCTGGAGCGAGCGGCTGTGCGTGTCCGCGAACGCCTCGACCAGGCATCGCCGCACCCGCTCGTACGACGTGCCGTAGGAGGGAGTGTCGCCGATGTGCCGCCAGCGGGCCTCGACGGCGGTGGCGAGGACACGGTCGGTGGCGGGCGGCAGCGTGGTGTACTCGTCGGCGATGTAACCGTGGAACTCCGACCCCGTCGAGTTGAGCAGCACCAGGTCCTTGAGCCCGGACACCACGGTGGCGCGGCCGTCGCGGTCGCGGTGGACGACGCAGGTGCGCACCTCGCCGCCCTCGCGCGCGAACGAGTGCGCCCCTTCCCGGCGCCAGGCGTACTCCTCGATCTCCACCCTGGCGTGGTGGATCGAGGGTTGCGACCCGGCGAAGTGCCCGGCCAGCAGGAGGGCGAACTCCTCGATCTGGCCGACGCCGTGTTTCCTCGCGAACGCGTACACGGTGTTCTTCTGCGTGTCGGTTGGCAGCACGGCGGCGTTGTCGCCGGTCAGGTGGACGGCCTGCATGTCGCCCGACAGGGACGTGCTGACGTTGACGTCCTTGATGTGGTGCACGGGGCCGTCCTTGACGACGTGGACGAGCCTCGTCCCGGCCTTGCCGTAGCGGTTGGGCCCAAGCTTGACGGCCATCTAGCTCCCTCGGTAGGTGGAGTAGGCGTACGGGCTGAGCAGCAGGGGCACGTGGTGGTGCCGGCCGGGATCGGCCACGGTGAAGGTGACGACGACCTCGGGATAGAACGTCTCGGGCAGGTAGCCGCCGGTGTCGAAGACGACGCGGTGCACCCCCGTCCTCGGCTCCCAGCCTGTGATCCGGCCGTCGGCGTCGGTCCGCCCCTCTGCCAGGACGCTTCCGTCGTGCTCCAGGCGTACGCGGACGCCCTCGGCGGGCAGCCCGGTGACCGCGTTCAGCACGTGTGTGGAGAAGCTCATCTGTCCTCCCCCATGAGCTTGCGCAGCCGCACCCGCGTGATCGCGGCCAGCTCGGCGCGTACGATGTCGCGCTCGGTCTCCTCGTCGTTGCGCAGCCGGGACGTGAGCTTGGCGAGCAGCTCGGCGCCGCTGAGGCCGGTGGCGCAGACGAGGTAGACGTGCCCGAAACGCTGCTCGTAAGCCCGGTTGCCGCCGGCCAGGGCCGCGCGCGGCGCGTCACCGGCCCCTGACTGCTCCTGCCGCGACCAGGTCGCCTCCGTGCCGGAGCCGGCCGCCCGCTCGCCGATCCTCGGGTGCGCGCTCAGCGCCTCCAGCACGCCGGACCACTCCAGCTCGCGCACGGCCGCGTCCGCGGCGGCGAGCAGCTCGCCGAGGCCGCGGTACGGTCGCAGGCCCGCGACCTTCGCGGCGAAGGCGCGGCAGGCGCAGCAGGCGACCAGGTCGCGCTCGGCCTCGTCCGGTGGCCGTGCGTTGAAGGCGTCGAGCGCGGTGAGCGTGTCGGGCATGTCTGAAGTACACACATGCGCTACGTGCCCGGTCCATCCGTGAGAACTCCGAACCGCCCGCCCTGATGGCCGGGACTTTTGTGCCATGCTCCAAGTCCCCGGCCCGGGTCAGATCGTGATCACGGTTTTGCCCCTGGCGTGACCTGCGGCGATGTCGCGCAGCGCGGCCGGCGCCCCCTCCAGCGGCACCAGCGACTCGACGCGCACGCGCAACTCCCCGCCGTCGATCAGCTCGGCCAGGCGCGTCAGGACCTCCGGGGTGACCCGGTTGATCACGTTGACGCCGCGCAGCCCTCTCGCGGCCAGGGCGTCAGGGTTGAGCGCGTGGACGACGCTGCAGATCACGCCGCCGGGGCGCAGCACGCCCGCCATGGCGTCGGCGGCGTCGGCCGGGGTGGCCAGGTCGAACACCGCGTCGATCCCGCCGGGCCAGGCGGCGAGCACCTGTTCGGGCACGTCTCCCCTGGTGTGGTCGACCGTCTCGTTGGCGCCCAGGTCGCGCATGAGGTCCTCCGCGTCCGGCGCGGCGGTGGCGATGACGTACGCGCGGCGCAGGGCGGCGAGCTGGGTGGCCGCCTGGCCCACGCCGCCGGTCGCTCCGACGATCAGCACGGTCTGGCCCTCGGCCAGGCCGGCGGTCTCGACCAGGGCACATGCGGTCGCGCTCGCCGTGGGCACGGCCGCGGCCTGCTCGGGCAGCAGGCCCTTGGGCATGCGGGCGACGGGCCCGTCCTGGGCCACCACCCCGTACTCGGCGTAGCCGCCGAGGCCGCGGGCGGGGTGGCTGAAGCGGCCGTAGACCTCGTCACCGGGCCGGTACGCGGTGACCTCGGCCCCGACGGACTCCACGACACCGGCGCCGTCCTGCCCCATGATGAGCGGGAACCTGGGCGACAACCCTTTCATGGCGCCGCTCGCGATCTTCGTGTCGACCGGGTTGTAGGCCGCGGCCCGCAGGCGGACCAGCAGCTCGCCGGGTCCTGGCACGGGTTGTGGCAGCTCGACGAGCTCCGGCCGGGCTCCGAAGGCGGAAATGGCGATGGCACGCATGGGCTCTCCCCCGTCTGGCCTGCGTTGGCGAACGAAAGAGGCGTTACCCGCCCGCGTGCCCGCCAAAGGGGACAGGCGGGCCTCTTGGAGCAACCTTTGTGCGGGCCGCCTCACCGGACCGCCTCACCGGACCGCCTCGCCGCGCCGCCTCGCCGGGGCTCCTCACCAGGCCGCCACACTGGGCCGCCACACTGGGCCGCCACATTGGGCCGCCACATTGGGCCACCTGACTGGGCCGCCGCGGTGGCGTACAGGAAGTGTCCGCCACTGCGCCTACACTGGCGGTCATCATGACCCTGAAATCCCTGATCGGCGGACACGTGTCCGTGGCGGGCGGCCTCGCGACGGGCGGCCTGACCTACATGGCGGAGATCGGCGCCGAGATGATCCAGGTGTTCGTCACCAACCCGCGCGGGTGGGCGCTCACCGAGGGCAAGCCCGAGCAGGACGCCAGGCTGGCGGAGTCGGGCGTCGACACGTTCATCCACGTGCCCTATCTCGCCAACTTCGGCTCGCCCAGCCCCGAGACGCTGGCCAACTCCATCGCGATCGTGCGCCACACGCTGCGCCGCGGCGTGGCGACCGGCGCCAAGGGGGTCGTGGTGCACACGGGTTCGGCCGTGACGCAGTCCCGCGACGACGCGCTGCGCCAGACGCGGGAAAACCTCCTGCCGCTGCTCGACGAGATCCCCGACGGCGGTCCCGACCTGCTGCTCGAGCCGATGGCGGGCCAGGGCGCCATGCTGTGCGCCACGGTCCAGGACATCGAGCCCTACCTCGCGGCCCTCGACTGGCATCCGCGGGCCGGCATCTGCCTCGACACGTGCCACGCCTTCGCCGCCGGTCACGACCTCGCGGCCGAGGGCGGGGTGCGGGAGACGTTCGACGCCCTGCACACGATCGCTCCCGGGCGGCTCAAGCTGATCCACGCCAACGACTCGAAGGACGCCTGCGGCGCCAAGAAGGACCGCCACGAGAACATCGGGGCCGGCCTCATCGGCGCGCGACCGTTCGCCGAGCTGATGCGGCACCCGGCGGTGGCGGGCGTGCCGATCTGCATCGAGACGCCGGGCAAGGCGCCCAAGCACGCCGAGGACATCGCCCTGCTGAAGCAGCTCCGCGACGGCTGAGAGCCGCACGGCCCGCGCGAACCCCTATCGCGCGGGGGCGCGGACACCGCCGGCAGCCAGAGCAGGGCACCACCGTAACCGGGCCACGGACCGTGACAGGGACGCCCGCTCGCGTGATCCGGCGCCCCCGTGGCCCGGATCGCGGGGCCGGCTCTCGCGGCCTCAGCGGGCGCCCCCTCACAGAACGGCGTGGCGGGCCCCACCCCCCGGTCAGGGCCCGGCCGCCGCGGCGACCTGCGCGGTCGCCGGTGAATCCGGCGCATCAGATCTGCTGTGAGCCCTTGCGGCTCGTCCCCCCAATGCGCCGGGGTGGCTATCCGATGCCGAAACACTACGGTCGCGATCATGCGGGGCGAAACCCCGTTTACGGACAGCTCGTCGAACGGTCTGTAGTCATCGCCATACGGAGAGTGCTAATGCGACGAGCGGTCACCGGGCTGCGACGAGCGGCGGTCTGGGGGGCCCGCACCCGGCTCGGGCACGTGCATCCTGGCCATCATCCGTCCCACCCCGCTCGGCACCCGGCCCGGCGTGACCAGGGACATCATGACCATGACCGCGAACGCCACCGGCACCGCGACCAGCGCGGGATAGGACGCCGGCTCCCCCGCCCGCACGCCCGCCTGCTCGCTCAGCA